>JAQICP010000523.1 GCA_027858555.1 Vallitaleaceae bacterium | reverse complement strand
ATTATTATAGTGACTATGCAGTAGCAATCTCCTACTTCCAGAAGATGATTGATAATCCACATGGAGAACTTACCATGTATGCAACATATGGTTATATGGGTCTCTCCTACTTGTATTTGGATGGTGATACGACTAAGGCACTAGAAACCATTAATTATGGCCTATCCATAGACCCGGACAATCAGGTGCTAATACAATCAAAGCTTCAGTATGATGCGTATGTGAAAGCAACTAATTGATATTATAAAGCCACTCTTATATAAGTAACTAAGAGTGGCTTTTTTGTCTAGTTGAAGGTCAGTGTTAGATTGATACCGTTTGGCAAGTTATCAAAATCATGATATAGGAAATACACACCTGGTTCAAGGGTCACCTTATCTTGAAATGAAGTGGTGAAATCATCATACCGGAAACGTTCATTACCATCAGTATCAACCAAGACCCACCAAAAACCGCCTACAGGTACATCTGATGCATCTGCTGAAAAATGTGCTTGGTATCGATAGGATGTTTCTTCAGTTACATTTAGAATCGAAACCGTCGTACCCGTTAAGTATATATCTTCCCGCGTGTCATGATAGCCAAAACCATAGATATCTTCACTATTATCACTTAAACCCAGGAGTTCTTGAATTCTCTTCTGGGCAGGTCCTGAGATTGTCTCATCACTAATCATACTAGTTGGTTCGAAGAGTAATGATTGTAATTCCTCACTACCTTTATAAGCAGCTATAATTGTCTCGATATAGTCATGTTGTATGTTCATATCAGCATAACTCATATTAATGCTCGATTTTAGTGAATTATAATATTGTTTACTATCTGCGTTGATACTAGTAACAAGCGCATATATTGAGAAGGCCAGTATGCCAATGCTTACTACTAGTGCTGTCCATTCGATTGTTTTCTTTTTCATCTGATCACCTCGTCACTTCTACGCGTTTAAGTAGATATTTATTAACTGCGATAAGCAGCATGGTAAGTATCGTTATAATGAGCATAACTGGTATTAACAGTTCGCCCCATATTATTAAATCTAGCATTGGCTTAATAGCGAAAACGATAAAGGCCAGGCTAAGAAACAAACTGGTTGATGCGACGACCATATTATAACGATTTCCTATATTCGTCACAAGACTTATTATTTGAATAAGAAGCTGGTTGCTAATCCAAACCAAGACGATTAATACAAGGATATCTTTGGCTGTTAGATTCAGAAAGTCCATATTGAGGAGTCTTGGCATATTAGATGTATAATGTGGTCCAACAAGGGCAAGTATGGTAATGATAATTGTATTAATCGTTGCCATATATATGACAATCTCATACCACATCTTAATAATGACTTTTCTACTCATACTGAGTGAAATAAATGCTTTGGTATTTTTGCCAATGTAGATAGCTACAATCGCTACAGAGAACAGGCAGAAATATAGGCCACCTGTTAACAGTGAATTAAATAAAAACTTAGCAATCGGTACGTTCCCATCCGCCATTTCCCCAAGACTGAATATGCCACCAAAAACAAGGCCGTAGAAGATGGATATAAAGGCAAAAATATGTATTTTAGAATACTTTAGTATAAATGCTAATCTGGTTTTATAAGCCATTTGATTGACCTCCTTTCGTGCATAATGCTACTAGAAGATCTTGTAGATCCATAGCATTAATGCGTGCGCCCTTACTGATATAGTTGCTTTTCTCATCATTGCTAATCGTGTCATAGATAGATAAGGTATATTGACCAGCTAGTTTAGTGTGCTTAATAATATTTTTTGTGCCCTTGATTTCCGAGAAAAGAACCTCGTCACATATTAATTCAAAACTTCTATCGTGAATACTTTCCATATCATCGTCAATCAGGATATGACCCTTATCTATTATGATGGCTCTTTCGAAATAGCCCTCAACTTCTTTAATAACATGGCTAGAAATGATAACTGTATTTTCTCCATCAAAATAATGGTCCCTAAGATAGCTGTAGAAATTCTCCCTATTGATTGGGTCAAGTCCAGCGTATGGTTCATCAAGCAAGATGATATCCGTACCACTACATAATGAAATAATGATAGAAATCATAGTCTGGGTGCCCTTGGATACTTTTTGATAATATTTCTTAGTATCTATTTCAAATAAATCGATTAATTCCTTTGCGCGGTCCCTGTCCCAATTTGGGAAAATACCTTTTGCCATGTCTAATAGTGCTTTAAGCTTATAATTACTTAGGTAAAAATTATTATCCCTACCAAAGCATATATCATTTGCTTCTTTTATATAGTCAGAGTCATAATGTATTGCCCCTTTTGTCGGTATAAGCATACCCGATATCAGTTTGAGCAAAGTGGTTTTGCCGGCACCATTTCTTCCAATCAACCCATATACTTTACCTTTTTCTATGGATAGATTGATTTGGTCTAAGGCAAGTGTTTCGTCAAATCGTTTTGAAAGTAGATCAATCTCTATAAGTGGTTTCATCGTAAACACTTCCTTCCCTTGTTTTAATGAGGTCAATGACTTCATCAACAGTAATATTTAGTTTCTTGCATTCGCTTAAAAGTTTTGTGATGAAATGGTCAGCAAAATCTTCCTTGCGCTTTGTTATGATTAGTTCTTTAGCTCCCTCACTAACGAACATACCCAAACCTCTTTTCTTAAATAGTATCTGTTTATCGACTAAAATGTTAAGCCCTTTACGTGCAGTCGCAGGATTTAACTTGTAATGATCTGCCAATTGATTCGTAGATGGGGCTTGCTCATCTTCTTTTAATTTATCTTCTAATATAAGATCTTCAAGCGCCTCAGCTATCTGAATATATATTGGTGTCGTAGAATCCATGATTACTTCCATTAGCTGACCTCCTTTCTTGATCGGTTAGTTACTCATGTAGCTAACTATACATGTTGCACAATGGTTTGTCAATATCTTTGCATTAAAAAAGACTATCTCTTTAGCTTTAATAGCTAGGTAAGATAATCTGACGATATGGTATGATGCTAATGAAAGGCTATATAGAACCGAATATGAGTATAGTTGAGGTCTGATTCATATGCCCAATAAATGCTTCCCCATAGGTATTGAACCCAATGGTGGGGATGTTTTCAAAAATACGGCCATAGTCTTCGAGAGAATTACTATTGATAAGTTCAACGGTTCTGAGTCTGCAATTAAAGTTAATCATAGCGGATATATGACCAAATGTCATGGATTTTTCAGCAATAGCGATCTTGGTATCAGCAATGACTGATTTTGATTTAAGTAATTGATAGGTGATGTTTTCTAGAATATTGCAATGGAACTTAATAGAAGTACCTGTGATGGTTAAAGGACTTCTGACAAACAACTCATCTTCTGTTACCATACCTATCGGGTATTTGATGAAATAGTCAGCAAGGCGGTGAACCTGTACACCTAATAGATCAGCGTAAGCAATGGACGCTGGTTTGTTGTTGAACTCGATAACAGTTCGTGTTGATGGATCAACTTTGGTACAAGTTAGTGATTGCTCTAAGATATCAAAGCTCTGGGTCTTAATGAAATCAAAAGGTATACCCGGTTTGCATAGCATGAGTAAGGTTGCATCTAAGTAAGCCTTACCATTGTGAAATATATGGGTTTGGATGAATTTTTGGTCATCCCCTGCTGTGCCACCAATGAAGTTGATATTAGTGAGAGCACCAATGTGAGACATGAATGATTCTTCTTTATTACTGAGGCCGTCAAACAAGACTAAACCGAAATACTTCTTAGGGTTCATGTCCAGGGGTGATTCATCAAAGTTTTCATGATAGGATTCAAAAATAGCATCAATATTGTTAGCGGTACTCATATGTTCGTTTATACGCACATGATAATCACCAATAGCTTCTTTTGTAAAACCAATAGCTACAATTGATTGCGCTAATACGTTATTATTACATATTTCTCCAGAGGTTGTACAACCTAAAGTGGTCGCACTGGGAAATGCTTGTTGCATTCGCAAAGCCAATGAATCTGGTTTGTAAAAAGAAGATGCGAAAAATATAACTAGATTGGGTTTTATAAGCGATAATTGAGCTTCTATTTCGGTCACAGCTTCTTCGTGGGTTCGCTTACTTGAAAAGGAAGTAATAATGTTAGTCATATAAGTCCATCCTATAATTTGATATTAGCCTTTTTGGCTAGAGCATATAATCTATCCAGGATAATGGGATCATCATTGGTATCATTAGTATATTTGGAATGTACAATACCACTTAGAGCAAGACGAATATAAAGACTTTTAGCGACGACTTGATTGCCCTTTGACATCTGGGTAACATAAGTATCAATTAAAGATTTTATCTGGCCAGCCATAAATACCTCCTGATTAATTTTGATAAAGCTTGAGTTCAATTTTCTCATACATTAGATGGAATGAAGTGAACTATGTGTGTTGTTAAAATGTCCTTTTTGTGTCCAATATCTCAATTGGGACACGATTTCGAAGAGGTTATGTTATAATATGGATGGAGGTGATTGATATGTTCTTTTCGAAGGGTAAAGTGGTAGTTGATCTTGTGGACGAACATTTAAGAGCTGTCAAGAATTGCTATGATACTTATGTAGTGGCTATGGAAGCTTTTCTTGATGGATGCCAGCGAGAACAACTGGCCGATTACAATCATCAACTAAATCAATTGGAAACAGAAGCAGATCTGATAAGGCATAAGATCATTAAAAAGATGCTGGATGGGGGATTACTTGTGGATTCCAGGAAATCACTTATGCGTATCATCGAAGGTGCGGATACTGTTGCGGATAAGTCTGAAGGCATTGTCAATATGGTTTATCAAGAGCATTTTGAAGTACTTAGCATGATGATTGATCCAATTGAACGTATGAACTTAATCACAAAGCAACAATTGGATTTACTAGTTGATGCCATAGAGAAAATAATATACAAATATGATCCGGACCAACTATTCGAAACAATAAGAACTATTGAGACATTAGAGAGTGATGTGGATGCAATACAGAGTAGTCTACTTGATCAATTGTTCCAATCTGATATAGAGTTGTCAGTTAAGCTACACTATAAGCAGCTGTTTAACGATATTTCTTCTATTTCCGACTTGATTGAAGACATATCCGATTCAATTGAAATCATCATGCTGACCAGAAAGGTATAGATATGGGCTATTTCAGTTTATTAGCAAGCGCTTTTGTAGGATGGGGTCTTGGAGCTAATGATTCTGCTAATATATTCGGTATAGCTGTTTACACCAAAGTAGTTAAGTATAGTACGGCCGTTATATTAACTGTCATCTTTGTTATGTTAGGCGCGTATATTGATGGACATAAAGGTATAGAAAAATTAAGTGGATATGCTTTTGATGGGGGTATCGTCACTAATGAAGCTGCATTTTTTGTTATGCTAGCGGCAGGACTCACAGTCATGTTGATGACAATCTTGAAAATACCTGTATCTACTTCTCAAGCAGTTATTGGTAGTATTATGGGTGGTGGCATACTTGGTGGTCACACTGATTTATCAGCAGGTAGCAAGTTCTTTGGTGCGTGGGTATTAACGCCAATAGGTAGCATGGTTATTGCTTATATTTTGTATTTTATCTTGTCTAAAATACTTAAGCATCAAAACAGCCATTTTAAGTGGTATGAAATCACAATAAAACTTGGTTATATAATAGTGGGCATTTTAGGTGCTTATGCCTTAGGTGCTAATAATGTGGCTAATGTAACGGCCATATTTGCAGGAAACTTAGCTTTGATATCAACGAAGACAGCTGTACTCATAGGTGGTGCGGCCATTTCACTCGGCGTGATTACATATAGCAAATCAGTTATGTCTACCATTGGTAAAAAGCTAGTGCCCCTTAGTGCCATAGCAGGTTTGATGGTTGTATTAGCTTCAGCAATTATCGTCTATATATACGCTAGAGTAGGTATACCGGTATCCACTTCTCAAGCAGTCGTAGGGGGTATCATTGGTGTAGGCTTTAAAATGGGTGTAAATAATATTAATAAAAGAACCCTAAGAAGTATTGTTCTTGCTTGGGTACTTACGCCTACAATAGCTTGTTTGATCAGCTTGTCATTAAGTTTATTCTTATAATTGAATTGGTACTTTCTTCAACCAATGAAAAGTGCTATAATACATGAAAGTTTCATAATAGTTTTACAACAGAAATGGGAAAAAGGTAAGTCTATGAAAATTGGAAAAGTTAATGAGACCATATTGAAGCGGTCCGTATTTAAACAATTACATAAAAAAAGAGATGAAGTGATTCTTGGACCAAGCGTGGGAGAAGACTGCGCAATGGTTACATTTAGCGAGGATGAACTTTGTGTCATATCTACAGATCCAATTACCGGAACAACCAAGGATATCGGTTCGCTTGCGGTACATGTTACAATTAATGATCTAGCAGCGAATGGTTCTGAACCAATAGGTATTTTGCTGACTATTTTGTTACCGGAAGGTTTTGCTGAAGAGAAGCTAAAAGCAATTATGACAGATGTCAATCGCACTTGCGATGAACTTGGGATTGATGTCTTGGGTGGACATACTGAAGTAACCCGTGCAGTCAATCAACCAATCATCAATGTGACCGGTATTGGAAAAGCTAATAAAAACACACGGGTTATCAATTCAGAAGCAGGCCCGGACATGGATGTCATCATGACTAAATGGGCAGGTGTTGAAGGAACGGCTATAATAGCAGCAGAGAAGGAAGTGGAGCTTAGAGCCAAGTATCATGGTGCATTTGTTGATAGAGCACTAGCTTACAAATCATATATCTCTGTATTACCAGAAAGCAGGATTGCACTAAGGTTTAATGCTGCCGCCATGCACGACGCTACTGAAGGTGGCGTCTTTGGGGCACTATGGGAGCTAGGTGCTTCAGCTAATCTAGGATTAGAGATTCGATTGGATGCGATTCCTATTAGGCAAGAGACCATTGAAATATGCGAACACTTTAATATGAATCCATATAAATTAATATCAAGTGGTGTGTTGCTCATCATAAGCCCTGATGGGCAAGCGATGACTAAGGCATTAATCGAAGCAGGTATTGATGCAAGTATTATTGGAAAGACAACAGAAGCCATTCAACGTGTGGTTATTGGGGAAGACACCGTTCGTTCCCTAGAACCAGCAAAAGCGGATGAATTATATAAAGTAATCTAAATGGAGGTATTTTATGAGAGAAGAATTATTAGAAGCAATTCAATTGAATTCCAAATTAAACACAACAGATTTAGCGGTCATGATAGGCGCTAATGAGGCGGATATTGCAAAAGAAATATCTGCTATGACAAAAGAAAAAATCATATGTGGCTACCATACGCTAATTAATTGGGACAACACACATTTTGAGAAAGTAACAGCTCTAATCGAAGTCAAGGTAACCCCTCAAAGAGGACAAGGTTTTGATAAGATAGCCGAGAGAATCTACCGTTTTAAAGAAGTTAAAAACTTTTATCTAATGTCAGGTGGCTTTGACTTTACAGTTTTAGTTGAAGGGAAAAGCATGAGAGAAGTGGCATTATTTGTCGGACAATACTTAGCACCCCTAGAAGGTGTCCTAAGTACAGCGACACATTTTGTTCTTAAAAAGTACAAAGACTTTGGTATTATTCTTGGCGACGAGAAAAAAGACGAACGAATGGTGGTGACCCCATAATGAAATATAATTTATCGACGATAGCATCGGCAATACCGCCTTCGGGCATACGTAAGTTTTTTGACATTGTTACTGAAATGGAGAACGCTATTTCATTAGGTGTTGGAGAACCGGATTTTGATACCCCTTGGCATATTAGAGAAGAGGGTATCTATTCACTAGAAAAGGGAAGAACTTTTTATACATCTAACGCAGGCATGTTGGAACTTAGAGAAGCGATCAGCAAGTATATGCTTCGCCGTTTCAAGCTAGAATACAACCCTGCAACTGAAATACTAGTAACAGTTGGTGGTAGTGAAGGAATTGATTTGGCCCTTAGAACAATGCTAAATCCAGGGGATGAAGTTCTGATTCCTGAACCATCATTTGTATCATATAATCCTTGCGTATCACTGGCTGGTGGTAAACCAATAACTATTCCATTGCAAGCAAAAAATGATTTCAGATTAACGGCTGAAGAAATAGAACATTACGTGACCGATAAAACCAAAGTCATTATTCTTTCATTCCCTAATAATCCGACAGGTGCAATTATGGATAGAGATGATTTGGAGGCAATTGCAAAGGTCATATTAAAGCATGATTTGTACGTCATATCTGATGAGATCTATGCAGAGTTAACATATGGTTCTGAGCATGTATCTATCGCTACTTTAGAAGGTATGAAAGAGAGAACTGTCATTATAAACGGTTATTCAAAAGCATATGCAATGACAGGATGGAGAATGGGTTATACAGCTGGACCTGCTGAGTTCACTCAGACTATGATGAGAATTCATCAATATGCTATTATGTGTTCACCTACAACTAGCCAGTATGCAGCTATTGAGGCTAGCAGAAATGGTGACGAAGATGTGGCAATGATGAAGCGGGCTTACAATCAAAGAAGACATTTTGTAGTAGATGCATTTAGAAGTGTTGGACTTGATTGTTTCGAACCTCTAGGCGCATTTTATGTGTTCCCATGTATCGAAAAAACAGGGCTGACATCTATGGAATTTGCTAATAAGCTACTGAAAGAACAAGAAGTGGCAGTTGTGCCAGGAACAGCATTTGGTGATTCAGGAGAAGGATATATAAGAGTATCTTATGCTTACAGCATGGAAACTTTAAAATTAGCCCTTGAAAGAATTGGCAAGTTTATGGAGCAATATCAATAATATCATAATAATTAATAGAGGCTGTGTTACCAGTTAGGTAATACAGCCTTTTATATGCACAAATTATCATAAGATAAAAACAGTTAATTGATTAGTGTTGGATACTATTGTTAGGAAGACACATTGGGCAAGTTCCTTTAAAATAGATATGGTGCGAATCAATATGAAAATCGGTATCTTTTTGAACTTCTAGGATTAAAGTGTCCAAACGATTAGTAAAGATATCGAATACTTCGCCACAGCTCCCACAAATACCATGGTGATGCTCGCTAATATCTGCGTCGTATCGATAGGAGTCACCGTTAGTTTTTAATTCTACAATTAAGTTTGATTTTTTGAGTGTATCTATAGTCTTATATACGGTTGCTAAACTCATCGTTGGATGTGTATCTTGCAGTGATTGATAGATGATTTCAGCAGTTGGATGTTCTTTAGAATTATATAATATATTATATATTGCTAATCTTTGAGGTGTCACTTTTAGTTGTTTGTTCTTTAAAGTATCAGCTAATTGTTGCATAATATCCCTTCTTTCGATAATCGTTATCATCAAGTAATTATTATAATATATGAAGTTTGCTTAATTGTCAAGTTCATGAATTTTCAATGCTTTTATAGGATGATACTAGAGGGGCATATGGTTTGCTATATATAATTCATCGCAGGTTGTTAACACTGTATTTTTATGGTACAATCCTGTCTTTGACACTTGTAAGAGACGAAAAGCTTGTAAGCCCTTGTAAACAGGGCATTTCAAGCTTTTTTTGTATACGGATTTTTTGCGTACCTTTTTTACTTTTTGGTGTGTTTGTAATTTTTTTTCATTTCTTTGTTGCTAACAATCTGATAATCAGTTCTGAATCCTGAAGCTTCATGCAGTGCATCTGTAAAGTCTGTCCTAGTGTAGATAGGCATAAACCCTTCTCCTGGAATGGCGTGGAAGTTCATATCTTTCAGCTGGCTTACTATTTCATTGGTTGTAAACGCGCTATCCAAGCTCTTTTCTAGATATCGGTACAAAACAAGTGCTAGGAAACAAGTGGTGAAGTGTGCTTCGATTCGATCATCGTTACGGAGAAATACTGGTCTTGCTTTGAATTCACTTTTCATGATTCGGAAACATTCTTCAATCTCCCAACGTCTATGGTTGATCTTTGCTATTTCAGAAGCATCATCTTCTAAGTTTGTGCAGACTGCATAAAAACCATCATACATAGCTTCCTTCGCCATGGACTCTTCATCAAGGCTGTAAACAGACTTTTCAGCAACTTCACCATCACCAGTAACTTTGGTCGTAGAGATAAAGCGTTTATAGTCATTCGGCCTTTTCTTATTGATACTTTTAGGATTATTTTCAATTAGTTTAGTTGCACGTTCAAGTTGTCTATTTCTAATCTGCCGCTGATAATCTCGGTATTTCAAAGAATAGGTAATAATTAGCTTCTGCTCTAACCCATCCTCTTTAATCCATCGTTCTTTGTAGAAAGTCATAGTTTTAAACTTTTCATAGAGCGTCTGATCCGCATCAAAGGTTCTGAGATCAAAGGTGCTTGTAGATCCAGGGTGAGACCATCCTTCTGGGTTTAGAGCCCACTCCTTAAGATGTTTTTTTAGCTTTTTGACAGACTGAGTTGTGATGAAAGAACGCCCACCAATATCGTTGAACTTTCGGTTGTTGGTTGAAGATAGACCTGCATCTGTGCAGACGACAAATTTAGACAACTTGAAATCTTCAATGATCTGTTTTTCAAGGGGCTTTAAGGTGACTTGTTCGTTGGTGTTGCCACTGTGGATGCTAAAGGCAAGTGGTATACCATCACCATCCATAAACAGTCCCATTTCTACAATGGGGTTTGGCTTATTCTCTTTACTAACACCATACTGTTTAAGGCCGTCTTCTTGCTCAATCTCAAAGAAGTAGTTGGTGCAGTCATAGTAGAGGATACGGTCATTTCTTTTGGAAACAGAAAGGCTATTTTTGTAGAGCTGAGATTGAATGAAATCTGATTCCTTGGCAATCACTTCTAGAGCACGATAAACATGCTGTAATTCAAAAGAAGGTTGTTCCAAGAGACGCTTTGATTCTTCGAAAGTGCTTAGTTTAGAGGAAGGAAATAGAATTCTTCCGTAAACTAAACGAGAAAGGATAGCGTCCAGGTCAAAGGTGTACTTATGTCTGGATGAAATATCCTCACAAATCTTATGAAGTCCCAACTTATGATAAAGTTGTTGTAAAAACAAGTAACCACCGTTAAAAGAAGTTTGTAAATTTTTATCTATTAACTTAGATTGATTAAGCTCAACCAAAACATTTCTTTTCTGTGCCTTTTCTTCTTCATTTAGCTTATCAATGTACTCTCTTGCCCATTCATAAGGATCTTGCCCATCAAGTTTTTCACGTAGTTTAGTTTCGGTCCCAAGCTTTTCAACGACAACAGAGGTGTTAGATTGGGTTTTTGGATCATAGATTGATTTAATAACATAAAGAGATGCAGCATTTTTTGATTTGGATACTTTAAGTCGCATAAAAAAACCTCCTATCTCCCTACATTATAACACATTACGAGACATTACGATATAACAAAATACAAAATTTGACAAAAAAATAAGCCTATAGAAAGGCTTTCAGCGATTTTACTCTTATGCAAGTGTCAAAGACCCGATGATTATTGCCTTATATGAATAGGAATAGTCGGAGTATTTAGAAAATTGCGAAAAAGATACCATGATGCTTTCTTCTTGCATATTGGTGTCGTATATGATATTATGTATAACAACGAATCAAAAATATAACGGACTTAAGAGCAAAGGCGTTCTCAAGATTTTCTTGGGTACGCCATTTTTAATATTATCAAGTAGTTAGTAAGTTAGTAAATATGAATTGATTTAACAGAAGGAATCCATAAAAAGAGAGCGAGATTTCTTTGTAACCATATTGTGCCGAGCGAAGCAGTTAGACATAATATATTAATTACCCTGAATAATAATATACAATCAAGGAGGAATAATTTAATGAGTAAAATGAGCGAGATTTTTGGATCAAATGTATTTAGTATCACTGTAATGAAAGAAAGACTTCCTAAGGACACATTCAAAGCATTAAAGAAAACCATCGAACTTGGTGAAGCTTTAGCACCGGAAGTAGCAGATGTCGTAGCAAGTGCAATGAAAGATTGGGCAGTAGAAAAAGGCGCAACACATTACACACACTGGTTTCAACCAATGACAGGCAAGACTGCTGAAAAACATGATTCTTTTATTGAACCAGCAGGTGATGGAAAAGTAATCATGGAATTTAGCGGCAAGCAATTGATTCAATGTGAGCCAGATGCATCATCATTCCCTAATTGTGGACTTAGAGCGACATTTGAAGCCCGTGGTTATACGGCGTGGGACGCAACTTCACCAGCATTTATGAAAGACGATACTTTGTGTATTCCTACTGCTTTTTGTGCTTACACAGGCGAAGCATTAGATAAGAAAACACCATTACTTAGATCAATGCAAGCTTTATCAAAGCAAGCAGTAAGAATCTTAAGATTATTTGGTGATACAACTACCCATTCAGTAACTTCAACAGTAGGACCTGAGCAAGAGTACTTCTTGATTGATAAAAAATTATATCAAGAAAGAAAAGACTTAATTTTTACTGGTAGAACTTTATTTGGTGCAATGCCTCCAAAAGGTCAAGAATTAGATGATCATTACTTCGGTTCTATCAAAGAAAGAATTTCAGCATTCATGAAAGATATTGATGTTGAATTATGGAAACTCGGTATCACTTCAAAAACTAAGCATAACGAAGTTGCACCAGCTCAACATGAGATGGCACCGGTATTTACTACTACGAATATCGCAACTGATCATAACCAATTAGTTATGGATACAATGGTTAAAATAGCTAACAGACATGATCTTGTATGCTTATTACATGAGAAGCCATTTGCAGGTGTTAACGGATCAGGTAAACATAACAACTGGTCAATAGCTACTGAAAGTGCTAATCTTTTTGCACCAGGCAGTACACCTCATGAAAATGCACAATTTTTAACATTCCTCGTAGCAACTATTGCTGCAGTTGATAAATATGCGCCACTACTTAGAATGTCAGCAGCTAATGCTGGTAATGATCACAGACTAGGCGCCAACGAAGCACCGCCTGCAATCATTTCAATATTCTTAGGAGAGCAGTTAAACGATATTATCGAGCAGATCAAAGATGGTTCTTTAACTTCATCAAAAGAGGCGGCAACAATGGACCTTGGTGTTACAACTTTACCGGACTTACCAAAAGACGTAACAGATAGAAACAGAACTTCTCCATTCGCATTCACTGGAAACAGATTTGAATTCAGAATGGTTGGTTCAGCTCAATCTATATCAGGACCGAATATCGTTCTTAATACAATACTCGCTGATGCATTATGTGAGATAGCTGATGAGTTAGAAAATGCTACTGATTTCAGATCTGCACTTAGTACTAAACTTGAACAATTAGTTAAGAAGCATTATAAAGTTATATTTAATGGTGATGGCTATAATGAAGATTGGGTAGTTGAAGCTGAAAAACGTGGCCTACCTAATATTAAGACCACAGTAGAAGCACTTGCAGTATTTAGTGATGATGACGTCATTGCCTTATTTGGTAAGCATGGTGTCTTCACTAAAGAGGAGTGCCTAGCAAGACAAGAAATCATGTATGAAGAATACGCTAAGACAATCAATATTGAAGCATTGGTAAGTGTTGATATGGCTCAAAAGGAAATCTTACCAGCAGTAATGGATTACATCGCGAGTGTAGCAGACTCAATGAATGCTATTAACGCTGCAGTACCTAGTGCACCAGTTGGAACGCAAGAAAAAATCGTTATTAAATTATCTGAATTATTAGAACTTGCACAGGTAAATCTAGATAAATTGCGTATTGAGATAGATGCAGCAATTGCTAAAGAAGAAATTAGTGAACTAGCACATGATTTCATATTCAAAGTATTTGAAGCAATGAAAGCACTTAGAACGCCATGTGATGAGTTAGAGACTTTGGTTGCTGTAGCTTACTGGCCATTCCCAACTTATGGAGATTTATTATTCAGAGTCTAATATATTATTATATTCTGATTTGGACCTAGACGAAAGTCTAGGTCTTTTTTTATATCTATGGCAACGAGATGATGTACGTGGTAAAATAGTGATTGAAGCAATATGAGGGGGTTTAAGAGAAACTGGTAGTTATGTTGAGTGTTTAGTTATATATCCAACTGAAAATTATGACCCAAGAATTAGAATGTGGTACAAATCAACCATAGATAGTAACCAGATTGTTGTAAGTCCCGAACATGCTGAATTTGTCCTTAAAAAGTCAACTATTGAAGATCTAACGGATATATAAAG
>JAQICP010000519.1 GCA_027858555.1 Vallitaleaceae bacterium | reverse complement strand
GGGATATTCCAACTTTTATATACAATTTCTTGGATTGGCATCTGTGTCGTGGTTTTGGTTGATATTGGGTCGGCTTTTTTTGGCGACATGCTCTTATTTTATGCATTAAAAGAAATTCTATCATTATCGATTTTTTCAAGACTACTAATCTTGGCGTATTTATTTATGGTATTTAAAGGCACCATACGTTTGACAAGAACAATACTTAGAACTGAAAGTTATATCATTCAATCGAGAATAAATGGCATTGCTTTTGCTAACGGGTTAATAGCAATTGGATTATCAGTCATAGTCATATATATACAAGGCGCTCTATTTGGTGAGATGCGTTTCCTTTATGGTTCAAATCAGATTAATCTGATTTATGAATTCTTAATCGGAGGCATCTTATTTTTGACCCCTTCTGTCCTATTTATCATTAACGGCATAAGGTATATTAGACTCGAAAGTGTAAGTAGAGAAGCAAAACGCAAATTAATCCCTATTAATTTATTTGTTAGCCTTGGCTATATCGTTGTTGTAAAAGCATTCAGTATTTATGTGTTATATAACACTATTACTAGAGCCATCGCTAAGAAAAGGGGTAAGCATATTGAACTGGATGATGAAGACCTGTTATTACTGGGTACTACGATTAATAATAAAAACATCATAGGCAAGATTAATACTTATTTTCTACTTAGTTCATTTGTGGTGTTTTTTCTTTTATTCTACATAAGTAGTTCACCATACCCAATACTTAAAACTGCATATGTGAATGGACATTTCATGATGGTTATGTCTGTTTTTTCCGTATTACTATTTTATATAACCGAACAAATTAGTCGCGCATTAAAATGGGCAAACAGTTACATGAAACTTATATTCATCCCAAGTTTCATAGCGATATTTGTCTGGTCTTTTTTTACAGATAATAGTCAGATGAGCGCTAATATAGTGGATTCAAAAGCATTTTCAATCTTTCATCAATTATCCAGAACACTTGGCAATGATAGATATATCATGTTCATATGTCTGTTTCTACTTGTTGCTTGTTTAGGGTATATGATGCATATAATTGCAGGAGAGATTGATCATGAAAAACATGCTATTACACTTATTCCTATCATAGGTTGGTTACAGGTTTTGATAGGATGCATATGGTATCCTTTATTGATCGTGAGTCCACCATATTCAATAGTTACACATGAAAAACTATTAATCGTAATTATCAGTGTTTTGATTGTGTTGCTGGTTGTTAGTGTGAGCACAATCAGTCATTATATTTTTACATCAGAAAAAAGTAATGTATCCCTATATATAACGTCTTTTTGGAAAAAGAAATGGCGGGTATACTTAATAGTTAGTCTAATCACTTTAGCAATTTTTACGCCAATATTTATGAAAATAGTCAAACCCATCAGTGACACAGGCATCAGTGAAATTTGGACAGCAGACTATATACCATCAGATGATTTTACCATTACAAAGGTCATTCCAGAACTATATAAAGGCACAGGGTTATTACTGGCAAGTATGGATAACGAAGACTCAAGACTATTGCTGATTAATCCAAAAACCGGTGAGATAGACATGGATAAGACCTATGAATTTGGTATTGAATCATACTATTTATGGGGTAGTGATAAGATTGTGTTATTGAAAACTAATAATGAAGGTTTTATGGTTATTGATTTAAGTAATTATAGAATTGATTACGAAGAAACGGTTGTAAATCCTAGTTCATACGAGTATCTAGCTTTTGAGATCAGTGAACATGCCGTTTTAGTCACCAAGGGCAGTGAACAATACTTATATGATGTAAGTGAAGGTTATATGACCCTTAAGACAGTTGGCAATAATTTTTACCAGTTAGTTCCAGGCGATCAAACCGTCCTTTATAAAAATAATACTTTGAATCGTATTATGGATGGTGGTTTAGTGTCCACGGGTATAGCACTTGATTTAAATGATTACGAATTCTTATATGCCTTAGATAATGGGTATATTGCATATGATGAGAATCAATTATTCATGGTAGATCTCATGTTTGAAGCGTTCATTGGAGAATCCTATGATTTTTCTAATAATCCGCTTATTACCAATGAAGTAGATTCTTTTGATTACAAACGCTATAAAGATTATTTCATAATGAATCATACTTCAGATGGGATACCGTATGCCTATCTATTTGATATAGGTGATTTTAAAACAACTGTTCTAAAGTTAGTTGATAAGGTCAAAACATTTAGCGATAATCAGGATGTATATGTTTATAATGAATCCGGTGATTATGTTCTATATGATGATTATCAAATTTCAGTTTATGAGCAGGATAATATGATTGCTAAATTATGGTTTGAACTGAGCGACGTTGATTCTGTAGATGTTTCACAAACCAAGCTTGAACCTGTAATAATTAACCATACACTTATATGGTATACGTATACAGGCGAAGCACAGTGTGTTGATCTAATAGACGGAGGTACTGATACTGATGGCAATAATTAAGGCGATTATTATGGGACTGATTCAAGGATTAACAGAATTTCTACCAGTTAGTAGTTCTGGCCATTTGGCAATAGTCGGACAACTGTTAAAGTTAGAATTAGATGATGGCGTTTTTTTTGAAATACTACTGCATTTTGGTACCTTGATGGCAGTATTTATTGCCTTTAGAAAAGATGTTTTAGCGCTTATCGTTGATGGACTTGCAATTGTAAGAGATTTTTTTGTGATTAATTATAGACGTATTACTAAAAAAAGTCATGGTGAAAAAATCATTGACACAGATAATAAAAAGTTTGTTATATTAATTATAGTGTCTTCCATACCTACGGTTATATTGGCATTCACCCTAGAAAATTTCATCAATTCTTCCTTTACAATACTATTGGTACCAGCTATCGGGCTCATGGTTACAGGGCTTTTATTATTATCAACAAAATTCATTAAAGAAGGTAGTCTTAATGCTGGAAACACAGGTTATCTGAGGGCTATTATTATTGGTGTTGCACAAGGTATTGCTACAATTCCTGGTATTTCCAGGTCAGGCTCTACCCTAGTGGCATCCCTTTTATTGAAATTAGACAGAGCTTTTGCAATCAAATACTCATTTATCATGTCCATACCGGTCATACTTGGGGCTACGCTGGTAAAAGCCCTTGAAGTTGATTTTTCGGCAGTGGGCAGTACTCAAATCTTAAGTTATTTGATTGGTACCATAGTGGCAGGAACTGTAGGTTATATATGTATTAGAACGTTACTGATCATTATCAATAGAAATAAATTACATTATTTTGCATACTATTGTTTTACCATAGGTATTTTAGCCATGGCAGGATACTTTATGATATAATTAATCAAGTGAGAATTAAGGAGGCATAATATGGCTCAGGGGAAACAATCGACACAAAATAGAAGGCCAAAAACAAGTTCAACACGAAGACAGCCTTCAAAAGCTACCTTAACAAAACAAAAAAAAGCACAAGCAGCTAAGTTGAAATACGAAATCGTCGTCATTAGCATTTTGGTATTATCAATTTTCGTTATGATGTGTGTTTATTTTGGATTAGGTGGTCTTTTTGGTGCGTGGTTACGTAAGATGATGTTTGGCTTGTTTGGTATATCAGCCTATATATTACCCTTATTCTTATTTGTCGGAACAACCTTTAAAATATTCAACCAGAATAACCAACGTTTGAATAACAAATTAATACAATCATTTTTTTTGATTGTCATTATATCAGCGATTAGCCATGTGCGTGTTATCAGCGCCTCACAAATCGATAAAAGTCTATTTGATAAAAGCACGTTCTATCCATCACTTATCAATTATTTTTCAATATCAGCAAAAGAACAATTTGCAGGTGGTTTCATTGGTGGTTTAATAGGCGATATTTTTGCATTTGTACTCGGCAGAAATGGTGCTATGATCATCTATGTATTAATTGGACTTTCCCTACTGATTCTGATTACAGAACAATCGTTCTTTGAGATTATAAAATGGATTGGCAGACAATTAAAGACTTTTGGTGCGTATATTGGAAGTGCTTTTAATGAAATCATAGAAGCTAGAAGAGCTCACGTGGCTGAACT
>JAQICP010000428.1 GCA_027858555.1 Vallitaleaceae bacterium | reverse complement strand
CTAATGGAATTACCACTGGTAAAATGTAAGTTTTGAACTGTCAATCTAGGATGATCTTGATTTTGAGCATGACTGGTAGTCCACACTTGCTCTGGATCAGCTGTATTCATATATAGTATACGTACATGATCACCACCACTTAGTGTGACCAATCCACCGCCATCAATAATGACATCTGGATTAGCATTGTTGAATATCTTAGCTGTCTCAGTTAATGTAATGGTAAATGGTTCTGTACCCCCGTTAAAAACAATGGTCCCACCAAGCGCTACCGCTTGGGTAAAAGCTTCAGCTGTACAGCTTTCAGGCGTACCAGTGCCTATTATATGATCTGGATTAGATACATCTTCTAATTGAGCCTCTTCAGGAATAGGCATCATACCTTCAGGATTTCCCAGTGGTATTTCACTCTGACCATTCTCAGACTGATCTAATGCAGCAGCACTAATAATATGTATAGGCATCACAAACATAGTGATTAATATACATAGTAAAGTTAAAACCTTAAACTTTGTGTATATTTTTTCAAATCTTTTTTCTAACTCTTTTTTATTATCTTTTCTGAAACCTTCTCTTAAAATCGACATATGACACCCCTTTTATTCCCAACTCATCTAATAATATAATATCAGTTCACTGGGTTAAAGTAAATTTACTTATTCACAAAATCTTGTCTTGCTGGGGTGAAAACGTCCAACAAAATTCCTGCTTCGATACATATTGTACCGTGTGGCAGATTAGGTTCCATATACAATGTATCCCCAGTTTTTACGACCCGTTTATCACCATTGATGTTAAATTCAAAAACACCGCTCTGCACATAGGTACATTGCTCATGAAAGTGTTCATGGACATAGCCTTCTGCTCCAGTTTCAAAATGTACTTCCACTAACATTAATCCATCCGAATAGGCCTTAACCTTTCTTTTGATACCTTCGCCTAATTCTTCGACTCTACTGTCGATATTCATAAAGTAATTCTTTGTTTCTGCCATAGTTTAACCTCTTATCTTTCATTTCATGTTATTAGTTACCAGTGTTACTGCTTAATCACCACCGCTTTCGATGATGCGATATAATGTAATGATTCTCTTTATTAATCCTACCCATGCTGTCTTTAGCATAATGTGGGTTATTCGTTGTCTGACAACTATAATTACTATAGGCGCTTTTTTTCTAAAAATCAAGGCCTTCTTCTACTTTCTTGTTAAGAGTGCTACCATAATGATGACGTCTAAAACACCTGGGTCCTACAATAAAGAATACACCTATGAGATTTATATACCTGTAAGCCTAGGTCAGCATCTGTGATAGGAAAATTTTTAGGTTCTGACAAATCACTATGTGTTTTTCAACTTATGTATTAACTCCACTAAAAATATTACTATGGATACAACTAATACAATTGTCGAGCTTAAATGAATGCGTTTCAACAAAACTTGACTGACTTTACCGATGCTAAGCATGGCGCCCGTAGCAAATAATGCCACTATGCAGATAAGAATCAGCACTAAAACAACGACTATAATTCTCCCCGGTTCTACTGTTACCAACTGCTTCTTTATATAGATGAAACTATATACGACTAAAACAAGTGCAATGATTTTATGAACATTAAATATTAATTGATTGTAAGGACGTCCCAATCTTGATAACACGAATCCCAGTATGATTATTAGCATCAATGCTATAAGGGTTACAATGCTTTTAGATATTAACGACATATATTACCTCCCATTAAATAGTTCTGATACCTTGATTGATGGATGATTGTAAGTTTCTTCAACTACTTTCTCTCTAAATAAAATCGACTTGTTCGGGCACCAATGAAGACACGCCAAGCAATGTTCACAGTTATGTTGCCAGACAGGTTTCTTATCCGTAAGCGTAATGTTGTCTGCAGGACAGACTTTTTGACATATGCCACAGCCTGTACAACTATCACTCACACTAAAACCTGCATCCATTAGTGATATGGCTTCCGTAAACTTATGCGGCATCTTGCCCTTATAACCCGTAATCTTTAACCATTGTTTCTTCTGCACCGAATCTCTGAGCCTCAAACTATCAACCATGTGCTCCACCCACACGTCACTAACTTCAACTGAGCTATTAACCCCATTAATGATATCTTCTGCGATACGCTCTATCCTTACTTTTGCATCTTCTAGTATTTCAGTTCTTAATTCACTATCTTGTAACTTAACATGAAAGTGATTCATCATGCCAAGCCCAATCTTTTGGGGCATCAAATAATTATAAGGCATTCTAACACCATAACCACATCTAAGGGTAAATCCGATGTCTTGTAGCGCTTTTTTAAGATACTCAAGTGCTAATGTGGGCTTATGTCCATAGGTTGAAATGGCAAACATATTGTCACATACTATATCTTGCATTAATTCTACGAATCTACTTACCATGACAGGTAATCCTTGATGATACACAGGAAATATAATGCCGACTTTATCATATTGACCTATAATTGACTTATTCAGCAAATTGTTATCAATTAATATAACTTTAGCATCTATTTTTTTTGCAACTTCTTTTGCGACATATAATGAATTTCCTGTACCCGTAAAGCAAAAAATCACATTATTCATGGCCGATCCTCCCCATTAACAGATCAATATACATCCTAGTATATGCCTCCATCTCCATTAAAATGCCAGATTGTTCTTTCCCCCAGGTGTCATTTAATAAATAAGTTTCATTAAGACTATTAAGACCATTGTAGTAACTATGAACCACCTGATCTACGTCACATCGAATAACACTTCCTTTATCCATATACATCTTCAGTATTCTAACTGTAACTTCAGCTACTTCATTATAATTATTGTTTTCTGACAGCTCATATGCGATTGGGTTAATATAACTTTCCATAATTACTAGGCGCATACCAGCCATGAATAATGGATTCGAAAAAATATTTTGAATTTTATGCAGGTTTTCTAACATAAACCACTCAATATCTTTTGATGCTATAATCATGTCAATTTCACTATCAGTATATATGACAGTATCACCACTAGCCGTCAGCAACGTCATGATTGATATGAATAATGCTTCTTTTGATTTGAAATGATTATAGAATGAGCTCTCCTTGATGCCAACACTTGAACATAGATTCCTGATGCCAACATTAGAATAGCCTTTTACAGAAAACAACTGGATACCACTATAAAGGAGTTTATCTCTAGTTGATGTTGCACTTTCAATATATACATCTAATGATTTCATTTTATCTCCTAACTAACGTTCGTTAGTTTAATTATAGCATAACTCCTTATATTTGCAAGCATATTCCTCACAAAATTCATAGAGCTGTAGACCCATAAAAAGTCTAACACTTTTAGCCATAAGCTATGTTAGACTTTCTTGTTATATCTTATTATTAACCATTTTACTCATGTCTTGGTTTTTATACCATGTGCATAATTGGTTATTTTTTCTTACCCCTACGATAACTAATGGATACCTAATCTATTAGTACCAATCACTATTGCTTCTATCTCTATCTAAAAAAAGTCGTACACCCTAGCTTATCAGCAATATTAAATTCAATCATCCTATGTAGAAGGTTATAGTCTACCTCATCTGTCCACTTAATCTTAGCAAGCATTTTGGTGTGCTCATAACCTGACTTTTTAATATCATCTAAAAAAACAGCTATGCCCGCCTCTTCAGGTGTAAAAGCCATATGTTGTTTAGCCATACTAAACCCAATAATAAAAGTACCGTGGTTCATAAACATAGGTTGGTTCCATTTGATTGCTGCCTCTAACTCAGAAAACGTTTCACCAATCCATGCGAATACTTCTATCATTCTTGCCTTCTGCTGTGGCTCCTGTCATGATCATTTCCACCCTACTTAAATAATTTCACAATGAAAAACGTAATGGTTGAAACCAATCCACCAAGGGAAGTTCCCCAAATCATATCAATGATTGTAATCTTGAGTGGCCAATCCTTTAGTGTTGCAAGATTAGTCAAATCGTAAGTTGCATAGGTAATAAAACCAAAAAACATACCTACAAGCAAAGCATAGGTCCAACTGTCTTTTTGGATGGCTGGATTGATAACAAAAAAGACTAATCCCGTTATAAATATCAGGTAAAATATTATTGCCGCTGCCCAATTAGGCTTGTCGCTCATAACGTAGCCCAATTCCTTTTGATAGATATTCTTCGCAACAAGGGCTAACCATATTATATCAACGACAAAAAATACAAGTAATCCTATAATATATACTTTAACTGTTTCTAACATATGAACACCTCTTTCAATTATATTATTCTAAAAATTAAGTAGGAACGTATTGGTCCAATATTAATCCAATTATACTCTTTATATCACTAAAAAACTAGCATACAAAGAAGTAGCTTAAGATTCATATGTTAGAAGCTATAGCAGACTTGACTTAGACGTTCTTTCCTAGGATAGAGGTTAATCCTTTCACCCCTAATCATAAATATCTGACCTATACTTGTATATTTCTTTTCCAATACCACTTATCAAATAGATAACTAATCATGCACTTGATTAAATCTTATGGTTCAATACTAATTACATAGTTTGATTTCACTTCCTGCTAATCCTG
>JAQICP010000373.1 GCA_027858555.1 Vallitaleaceae bacterium | reverse complement strand
CACCTGTTTGACTCATCATGAGTGCAACTTTATCCATATCGTACTGACCACTTTTTAGAGCATCAATCAACTGCCCAATTACTAAGAGTGCGGGATAGCAGGTGTCATTATGAACACTTTTCAGACCTTCCTGAACTATATTAGAATTAGTTGTTCTAAGCAGCCTGACATCGTAACCGTATAAACAGAAGGTTTTTTGCAACAGACCAAAATGAGGCTCAACCATGGTGGGAATCAAGATGGTATAGTCTTTCTTCATCTGCTTTGTGAATACAACACGGCTTTCTTTATTAATTTTAGCCATTCATTCTCTCCTTAGCTTCAGATGCAGCTATTAATGTTCTAATTCTAATTCTAGCAGCGCCTAAATTGTTAATCTCGTCTATTTTCAATTGGGTATATAATCTATTTTCTATTTCCAATATATGACGTATTTCATCTGTGGTAATGGCATCCGTTCCGCAACCGAATGAAACTAATTGAACGAATTCCATATCCTTATTCATAGTGACATATTTTGCGGCATTATACATTCTAGAATGATAAGTCCATTGGTTGAGTACGTTCACTTGTGGTTGATCAACCAGATGCGCAACAGCGTCCTCCGACAAGACCACAATATCAAACGACTTAATGAGTTCATCAATACCATGGTTGATTTCAGGGTCGATATGATAAGGCCGTCCTGAGAGAACAACCATTTTCATGCCTCTTTCTCGGGCATAGTTGATTGCTTTTTGGCCTTCGTCTTGTATGTAAGTTCTATATGTAGCCTGTGATAAGTAAGCTTTATTACTAGCTTTTTTAACACTAGCCTCTGTTACATCAAGCTTATCTTTAAAGTACACATACATCTTTTTGATAAAATCTTTAGGTCTGTGCAAACCAATATAAGGTCTGTAATACTCAACTTCCGACAGTCTGCCTACATTAGCATCCAGTAATTCGGGATAATAAGCAACCACTGGGCAATTATAATGGTTGTCACCAATTTTCTCATCTAAGTTGTAAGTCATACATGGATAGAAAATACGAGAAATGCCCTGGTCTAGTAATTTCTCAATATGACCGTGCATCAACTTTGCTGGGTAACAAGCCGTATCCGAAGGAATCGTATGTTGCCCTAAAGTATAAACCTCTCTTGTAGAAGTGCCAGAATGCACAACCTCGTAACCTAGTTCATTAAAAAACGTTGTCCAAAAAGGTAATAATTCATAAAAATTCAGACCAAGTGGCAACCCGATTTTTTTATCAAATGACTTAGATTCTAAAGATGTCAGATACTTGAGTTTAGATTCGAACAGATTAGGTATCTCATTTTTCTCGCCCTTTGTATAGGGTCTTTCGCATCTGTTACCAGATATGTATTTAGTACCATCATTAAATTTATTGACGGTTAATTGACAATGGTTGGTACAAAGATTACAAGTCACATTATTAGTGTTGTAATTAAAATCAATCAATGCTTCTTTCGTAATCATGTTACTTGTGTCATTTTTTAATTCCTTGGCATAAAGCGCAGCACCAAATGCACCCATAAGACCTGCGATTGAAGGTCTTATGACATCCCGTTTTATCTCTAGCTCAAAACTTCTGAGTATGGCATCATTATAGAAAGTGCCCCCTTGAACCACGATATGGTCACCTAGTTCTTCGGCACTGTTTGCACGGATTACTTTGTATAGAGCGTTCTTAATAACGCTGATTGATAAACCAGCTGATATATCTGCCACATCAACGCCCTCTTTTTGAGCTTGTTTTATGGAAGAATTCATAAAGACTGTACATCTAGAACCGAGATCCACAGGGCTCTTGCCATCTAACGCTATTTGAGCAAAATCAGCCACATTGTAATCCAGCGCCTTGGCATAGGTCTCTATAAATGAACCGCAACCTGATGAACATGCCTCATTCAGCATGATGCTGTCTATGGCACCTTCTTTGATATGAAAACATTTAATGTCCTGTCCGCCAATGTCTAGAATAAAAGTTACGTTTGGATTAAAATGCTTAGCTGCGGTATAATGTGCAACCGTCTCAACCAATCCGTAATCTAATGAAAAAGCTGTCTTAATGAGATCTTCACCATAGCCCACAACCGCACTGCTTCTGATTCGAATTCGGTCCTGAGTCAAGTTATAGAGATTACCTAATTGTGTAGTAATGATATCTAAAGGATTCCCCTTGTTTGAATCATAAAACTCAAACAGAATATTATTATCTTCGTCGAGTAGCACCATCTTAGTGGTTGTACTACCCGCATCAATACCAAGGTAAGCATCTCCTACATAGCTTGATATATCAGCTCTTGGCACATCATGCTTAGAATGTCTTTCTATAAACGCATCGTAGGCTTCATGATTTTCAAATAACGGTTCAAATGACTTCACATCACCCGAAGCACTATCTTTTGCTTCTAATCGCTTCAATAAGGATTCAAGGGTCATTCCTTCTTCATTTTTAGCATATAGCGCAGCACCCAGGCCAACATAATACTCCGCATTCTCTGGAAAAATCGCATCGAAAACATCTAATTTAAGGCTTTCAACAAATCGCTCTTGAAGACCTTTTGAAAACTTAAGTGGTCCACCAAGGAAAGCAACCTTCCCTTTAATGATTCGTCCTTGAGCTAAGCCTGTTACGGTCTGATCAACCACGGCTTGGTGTATACTAGCAGCAATGTTATCCTTGCTAGCGCCTTGGTTTAACAACGGTTGGATATCAGATTTGGCAAAAACACCACATCTTGAAGCTATCGTATATATTTTATCATGTCGCATGCTACATGCGTCAAGTTCATCTAGTGTTAAGTCCATAAGCGTAGCCATTTGATCAATAAATGCACCTGTACCGCCTGCACAAGTACCATTCATTCGATATTCCAAACCACCTGAAATAAATATTATTTTTGCATCTTCTCCACCAATTTCGATAACCACATCTGCCTCAGGCAGATATGTTTTCATTGCAAGTTGTGTTGCAAAAACTTCTTGCACAAAAGGAAGCCCTTTAGCTTTTGAAATGCCAAGACCTGCTGAGCCAGTTATTGCTAACTGAACTTTAGTATCTAGTTTTATATTATCTGTGAGATTTTTGACCATTGTGAAAGTGGTTGTTTTAACATCAGCGTAGTGGCGTCTGTAGTCACTACTTATGAGTTCGCCTAATTCGTTCACTAATACAACTTTAACAGTTGTAGATCCTATGTCAATTCCAATATACATAATAAGTCCTTCCGTTAGCAAGTATCAACCTGATAAATAACTCGAATTATAACATACTGCAATAGGCGTGTCTATTGTATCGTCCATATTTAATTGCTTTTTAATAATCTAACTCACTATAAACAGGCCTACTAAAACGCCTAATACAGCTCCAGCAAAAACTTCAAAATATGTATGTCCTAATAACTCTTTTAATTTTTTTTGATAATTGATACTTTGATGTAGACGAAGTGCATCAACGATACTATTTAATATCTCTGCTTGTTTTCCAGCAGCTCTTCTAATACCACAAGCATCATACATGACCACAAAAGACGTTACTAAAGCTAGTCCGAAAACAGGGCTGTCATAGCCCATGGTCTGTCCGATAACGACTGAGGCAGCTATTACAGTACTTGCGTGAGAACTGGGCATACCACCCGATCCCATCAGTCTCTCAAAATCAAATCGTCTCGTTCTTATCAAAGTCGAAAAAACTTTAATAGCCTGAGCTACGACCCAACCTAAAAATGCAGCTTGAAGTACTTGATTGCTTGTAATTAATCCTAATTTTCCCATAAACACCTCTATGATTTTCTGTTTTTAATAAACAGTAATATGCTTTTTAGAAATCTACTACTGTCACTATTAATACCATTCAAATTAGTGATTGCCTGTTCAAATAGGCTATTCATATCCATGATAGATTTTTCTATGCCATTAAGGGTAATATAATTGATTTTGTGATTTCTGGCATCTGAATCGATCGGTTTACCTAATTCTTTTTCATTCCCGGTGATATCTAATAAATCATCTTGTATCTG
>JAQICP010000322.1 GCA_027858555.1 Vallitaleaceae bacterium | reverse complement strand
GTATCCATGTTAGGGGAACGATGCCATAGTGTTTTAAATCCCTTTATGAAATATGCCCTGTTTACGATCAACACTGGTGTTGTAAATAGCAGTTGTGTGAATGCTACGAGTAGCACCCTATCCATGCCTCTTAAAAAAAATGGTAATGGTATACCAATCATAGGACCCATAGCTAAATATAGAACTGGTATTGTAAATAATATGGATATGACTAGTCGTCTTTTCATATCAGATGATTCCATATCTGCGCTGTTTTCAGACTTTTTACCGTCACTACCCGTAACAAGACCATAGCCAGCACTTGAAACAATCTGTTCAATATCCGCTTCACTAAGTTTAGTCTCATCATATATTATATTCACTTTTTCAGTTGCAAAGTTAACCGCTGCAGACTCTATGAATTCATTGACATTAAGTACTTTTTCTACCGTAGCTGAACATGCTGTACATGTCATACCTGTGACTTTATAATTAGTTTTCATAAGCACCTCCTGTGCACCACCCCCTATATGGGGGGGTAAGTTCAGTATACACCTGTGATAATAAGAAGTCAATTAATTCATACCGATAACAAGTAAACCCATTCATTCAGAGAACTTATTCACATGGATATATTCTGTTTTAACACTAGTTTTTAGATCAAAAAAGACCATTACCTCAATCTCAAGTAATGGCCTAATATATGTTATTCTAACTTCATCCGTTAATTCAACCTATTAATTGCACTTATCAATGCTTTGATTGAAGCCTTATTAATATTAGCGTCAGTTCCCACACCATAACATTTCTTGCCAGCTTCGTTTTCTAATTGAATATAAGCTGCAGCCACAGCATCTTCACTGCCACTTATGGCATGCTCTGTATAGTCCTTTAATTTATAACCATCATAGCCTATGCTCTGAATACCATGGAAGAAGGCTGAAATCGGTCCGTTACCTAATCCAACTATTTTTCTCTCAGTGCCATTTACCCTTACAACACTTTCAATAGTAACCGAATTCTCATCACCATCTTTATAACTAGAGTTAAAATGCACTAACTTCATCGGCGTCTCGATATTAACAAAATTTTGAATAAATAATTCGAATATGCCATCAGGTGTTAATTCCTTACCTGTTTCATCTGTTTTCTTCTGAATTGGTGCTGATAATTCCGGATGCATTGGCTTAGGACAAGTATAACCATAGGAATCTTCTAAGATATATGCCACACCACCTTTACCTGATTGGCTGTTGATTCTAATGATAGGCTCATATTGTCTACCGATATCATCTGGATTAATTGGCAAATATGGTACGTTCCAGTATTCAGCCTTCGTATCTTCGTGATGCTTCAAACCTTTTCTAATAGCGTCTTGATGTGAACCCGAAAAAGCTGTATACACTAATTTACCTGCATAAGGATGTCTATCATGTACTGACATGCCCGTTGTATGGGTGTAGACATCAATAATGTGATTAACGTTTTCGATGTTGACTTCAGGATCAATTCCTTGTGAAAACAAGTTCATAGCCACGTTCAATATATCCACGTTGCCAGTACGTTCACCATTACCAAACAATGTACCTTCAACCCGATCTGCACCTGCCATCATGGAAAGCTCTGTTGCAGCAACTGCTGTTCCTCTGTCGTTATGAGCATGTAAGCTAAGTATGATGCTGTCTCTCTTATTAATCGTCTTAGAAAACCACTCCACCTGATCTGCATACACATTAGGTGTGGCCATTTCAACGGTTGCTGGTATATTAATAATCAACTTCTTATCTGGTGTCGGTTTAAGGACATCAATAACGGCGTTACATACTGCCATGGCATAATCCATCTCAGTACCTGTAAAACTTTCTGGGGAATACTCATAGTAAAATGTCGTTTCAGGATACTGGGCTTCATATTTCAATAATAATTTGGCACCTTCAATGGCGATTTCCTTAATCTCGTCTTTGGTCTTTCCAAAAACAACTTCACGCTGTTGGGTACTTGTAGAATTATAGAAATGCACAATCGCTTCTTTTGAACCTTTAAGACTCTCAAATGTTCTGGCAATCAAATGCTCTCTAGCTTGTACCAATACTTGTACTTTCACGTCACTTGGCACATGCCCTTCTTCAATCAATCTTCTTAAAAAGCGAAATTCCGTATCTGAAGCTGATGGGAAACCGATCTCTATTTCTTTATAACCCATTTCCTTAAGCAAAGTGAACATCTCTATCTTTTGTTCAACACTCATAGGCTCAGGTAATGCTTGATTACCGTCTCTAAGATCTACACTACACCAGATTGGTGCTTTTGTAATTGACTTTGTTGGCCACTCTCTGTTTTCTAATTGCATGGTTGGATACGCTTTGTAATTCTTATAATTAGTATTCATAATATGCCTCCTCTTCTTAAGTTTAATAGGTTGATTAGTCTGGGTCAACTATATTTTTATTAGCTGCTAGTGAATCAAAGGATCCTTGAAAAGTGCACTTTCCTGACAAATAAAAAAACCTTCAATCACTATTATTACTATAATAGAGACGAAAGTTTACTCCGCGGTACCACTCATATTCAATCTTAGATTGCTCCTAGATTGCACTTGTCGGTATCCATACAAAAAACCTTATTCTCAGAAGAAAAAGGCTACCACTTTTGATGAATAAAGGTACATATATTAATACCTCGTTAAGATAACGGTAAACGGCCGTCCACACCTACTATTAATTCAGCGAGAGACTCCAAGGCGAGTTCGGTAAAATTCATCTGTCACTTCACACCAACCAGTGACTCTCTGGAAAAATCATTCTACTTAATATTCCTCTTCATAGTCTTAATTCATATGTAAGATTATATCTAATATGATATCTAATCTAATC
>JAQICP010000269.1 GCA_027858555.1 Vallitaleaceae bacterium | reverse complement strand
TTATTGGTAGAGATTATGAATTAGATCAACTGACGGAACTGAAAAGAGCCATTAATAGTAAGGAAATTCAAGGCGTATATCTTGAGGGTTATTATAAAAGAGAGTATCCATATAATACTTTGGCAAGTGACGTCATAGGTGTTTATGACCAGGCGGGAACGGCTAATTATGGTGTAGAGCAAGAATATGATGACTATTTAACAGGCATATATGGGCGGTTATATGGTTATGTGGACAATGGTGTATTTGTTAAGCAAGAAGAGATTCTAGCGGAAAATGGGTATAACGTTAATCTTACCATCGATTTTACCATCCAGAATCAAGTGGAAGATGCATTACAAGCTTATATGGAAACACACGAAGCAAAAAGTGCTAATGCCATCGTTATGGATCCTCAGACTGGTGAAATATTAGCTATGGCTTCATATCCAACATTTGACTTGAATGATCCGTATAACCTGGAATTGGTTTTAAGTGAGGAACAATTATCAAACATGACAGGTGAAGACATTCAGAATCATCGTTATAATCTATGGCGTAATTTTAATGTTTCCAATACGTTTGAACAAGGGTCGACCTATAAATCATTAGTTTTAGCAGCTGCCCTTGAAGAAGGGGTTATTGATGTGGACACCACGTTTCGCTGTGATGGTTCTCTTCATATAGCTGGATATGATATTAGATGTTGGAAAAGAGAAGGGCATGGCGATTTAACGGCAGCAGAAGCATTGGTTAATTCTTGCAACGTATCATTTATGCAGATTGGTGCATTACTTGGGAGCGATACTTTCTTCAATTACAGCCAACTCTATGGTGTTGGTGAAAAAACAGGTATTGATATGGTTGCTGAAGAGGGAGACAGCACCGCTATATATTTTCAGCGGGAGCAATTAGGTGAGTCCGAACTTGCAACCAGTTCTTTTGGACAAGGGTTTAATATGACATCCATACAATTAATAACAGCATTTTCATCGATCATTAATGGTGGATATATGTATCAACCCCATATCATGGCAAGTATAGAAGATGACAGTGGCCATAATGTGGAGAATTTCGAACCGATTGTGATTAGACAAGTTATCTCTAAAGAAACTTCGGACATCATGCGTGGTTTGCTTCAACGGGTAGTAGAAGAGGGAACTGGCACGGGAGCTTATATCGAAGGCTATCATATCGGCGGTAAAACGGGTACAGCGGAGCAAGGGAATCGTGAAATCGATAATTATGCGGTATCATTTATTGGTTATGCGGAACAAGAGGAAGCAGAAGTTGTTGTCTTAGTTGCTATATATGAACCGGAAAATGGCGCCGATGGCGAAGATCCTAGTAGTAAACTTGCCGTAGGCGTATTTGAAAATATTATGCAAGGCATCTTACCATATATGGGTTTATTCAAGGATGACGAAGTTCTAAGTGAAGAACTCGAAAGTACAGATACAGCTAATTAAGCTTAAGAAGGGCTATTAGATAAAATTTTACACAATCATTCTTTTACTTAATTATGATATATGGTAATATGGATAGGATACAAATATAAGGAGGTTACTATGAAATTAGAGGGGTTACTAGTAAAATTAGATCATGAATTGATTCAAGGCAGCGTGGATATTAACGTCAAACACATAGCGTATCATTCTAAGAGAGTAGTTGAAGATAGTCTATTTGTATGTATTTCAGGGTTTAAGCTTGATGGCCATGATTATATTGATGATGCAATAGCCAGTGGTGCTACTGCTTTAATCGTTGAGAAGCCAGTTAAAGTACCACAAAACATAACAGTCATCCTAGTGCGTAATTCTAGAATTGCTTTGGCTAAGGTGTCTAGTAGTTATTATAATCAACCGTCAAAACAATTTACTTTGGTAGGGGTTACCGGAACTAATGGTAAAACTTCTACAGTCTTACTTATTGACAGAATATTACAAGCTTATCATAAAAAGACAGGTGTCATTGGCACTATTGAAAATAGAATCGGTCAAAAAGTGGTTCCGACCGAAAACACAACTCCAGAGTCTCTGGATCTGCAAAAATTATTTTCTGAGATGGTTGAAGAAAATGTCAATGCAGTTGTTATGGAAGTGTCTTCTCATGCCCTCAAACTGCACAGGGTTAAATATGCCAAATATGACGTGGGCGTTTTTACGAATTTGACTCAAGATCATTTGGATTTTCATGAAACAATGGATGCTTATGCTAAAGCTAAAGCCAAGCTTTTTAAAAGATGTAAGTTTAGCATTATAAATATAGACGACTTATACGGTGGGTTTATGCTTAGTAAAGCAAAATCAGGCAAATCAATGACATATAGCATTAAAGATGAAAAAGCTGATTTATATGCCTATGATATTGAGCTTGATATTACAGGTACCAGGTTTAAGATTGATTATGAAGACTTCACACATTACATTTCAATAGAAACGCCAGGCATTTTTAGTGTCTATAATGCATTAGCGGCCATAGGTGCATCTTTAAGCTTAGACGTTCCAATGGATGCAATCATCAGGACGTTAGGCCATAACAGTAAGATAGTAGGCAGATATGAAACGATTATGGGTGATTCAGGTGTTTCTGCAGTAGTTGATTATGCACATACGCCAGATGGATTATTAAATATACTAAAAACAACAAATGACATAAAAGCGCGTAAAGTCATTACAGTATTTGGTTGTGGCGGAGATAGAGATACTAGCAAAAGACCTCAAATGGGTAAAATAGCAGGCCAGTGGTCAGATTACGCCATTATAACCTCAGATAATCCTAGGACTGAAGATCCTGAGGAAATAATAAATCAAATTGAAATGGGTATGCAGGAAACCAAGTGCCCTTATGAACGAATAGTGGATAGAGCAGAAGCTATCAATAAAGCTTTATCAATGGCAGAACCCGGCGACGTTGTGATCATTGCAGGCAAAGGTCATGAAAACTATCAAATCATTGGACACACTAAAAATCATTTTGATGACAAAGAAGTGGTTAGAGCCTATTTTCAAGAAAATTAGAGGTGTAGTATGAGTATGATAGAAATAATCCATTTACCCATAAGCTTTATACTGTCTTATTTTATAATAAAGAATATGATTCCTTATTTGACTAAACTTAAATTCGGTCAATTTGTTAGAGACGATGGACCTGAAAGTCATTTGAAGAAAACCGGTACGCCAACAATGGGTGGTATTGGTTTTCTCATAGGCATCTTTTTGACAGCTGGTATCTTTTTTTGGGTTAATAAAGAGAGTTTACCGATTTTAGTGATGATGATAGGATTTGGAACTATCGGGTTTTTAGACGATTATATTAAAGTTGTCAAAAAACGTTCATTAGGTCTTCGGGCTTATCAAAAATTACTTGGACAATTAGTACTTAGTATTGGCTTTACTGTTTTTTTAATGATGAATCTGGGCACAGAGATATATATACCATTTAGTAGTGGTAGCTATCTAGATTTAGGTTGGTTCTTCATACCATTTTCAGTTATTGTCATTTTAGGTACAACCAATGGTGTTAATTTAACAGATGGTATTGATGGTCTCGCTACGACAGTGACCATTATTGTAGCATCTGTTTTAACGATTGGCGAGTTATGGATGGGTAATGGGAATATCAGTTTGAGTTTAGCTGTAATAGGGGGCCTCGGTGCGTTTTTAATATTTAATAGATATCCAGCCAAATTGTTCATGGGCGATACTGGTTCATTAGCCCTTGGTGGGTTTGTTGTATCGATGGCGATGATTCAGCAAAATCCGTTGATTATTATGATGATTGGTTTTGTGTATCTAGTGGAAACAATCTCGGTCATGTTACAAGTTGGTTATTATAAGAAAACAAAGAAACGCTTATTCCTTATGGCGCCTATACATCACCATTATGAGCTTAAAGGGTTAAGAGAATTACAGATTGTCAGTTTGTTTAGCGTCGTTACTTTTATTATGGGTGTTATTGCGATTGTATCCATGTTTTAGGAAAAGGTGACTTTATGGGAGAAAATATGGTATTAAAAAATAAATCCGTATTAATCATTGGTATGGGTAAAAGTGGTATATCAAGTGCAAAGCTATGTAGTAGATTAGGGGCAGATGTCACCATCTATGATAGTAAAGCGAGCAACCATTTCACTGAGATGATAGATGCTCACACAGATTATGGATTCAAGTATGTCTTTGGTGAGTTTGAAGATAGGTTACTTGATATAAATCAATATATGATTCTAAGTCCTGGTGTACCTACTAGTTTATCCTTTATTGAAAAAGCTAAAAGAGCAGATCAGAAAATCAAAGTTATTGGTGAGATAGAATTGGCCTACTGTTTTGGTAGTGGCAATATCATAGGTATTACGGGCACTAATGGAAAAACAACGACAACAACACTTGTGGGTGAAATTGTAAAACTTACTCAAGATAACACCTATGTGGTCGGTAATATAGGCATACCCTATACAGATATAGCTGACCTAACTCGTGATGATGACATGATTGTTATAGAACTGAGTTCCTATCAGTTAGAGGCAGTTGAGACTTTTAGACCAAAGGTAAGTTGCATACTTAATCTTACTGAGGATCATCTACAACGGCATATAACCATGGAGAATTATGGTCTAACCAAATTAAATATAACAAAAAACCAGGATGAATCTGATTGGTGTATATTAAACAATATGGATGAATTCTGTAGAAGTTATGCTAGTAAAATAAAAGCTAAAGTCATTTGGTTTTCAACTAAAGAGAAAGTTCAAGGCGTTTATGTTAAGGGTGGTCTAATCTTATCTAATATCAAGGGTAAGGATCAAGAAGTCATGAAAACTTCCGACATACCTGTACTCGGGGAACATAATGTTGAAAATGTCTTAGCAGCAATTGCTATGTGTCAGGTAGTAGATATACCCATGTCCGTTATAATCGCGGGTATTAAGGCTTTTAAAGGTGTAGCCCATCGGAATGAATTTGTTGTTGAAATTGACGGCGTTAGGTATTATAATGACTCGAAAGCAACCAATCCTGATGCGGCTATTAAAGCGATAGAAGCAATGGACCGTCCAACTATACTCTTAGCTGGCGGTATGGATAAAGATAGTGATTACACAGCTTGGATTAAAACTTTTCAAGAGGTTATAAAAACGATTGTGCTATATGGTGAAACAGCTGAAATGATTGCTACAGCTTGCAGGATAAACGATTTTGATCGTATCTTGATAGCAGATGGGTTTGAAGATGCGGTTATTAAAGCTTCTAAGTTGGCAAGACCAGGTTATAATGTATTGTTGTCGCCTGCGTGTGCCAGTTGGGATATGTTTCCGAATTTTGAAGTACGGGGTGATTTGTTCAAAGAAATTGTATTTGGTATCAAACAAAAGCTATAGAATTGGATGTGAATAATATCGCTAATCAACCACGGATAAGAAGGAAAAGAGAACCCCTTTTTAAAATAGGACAAACAGATATCACACTAATCTTTGCAATCATCTTTTTGATAGTATTTGGTATAGTTATGATTTATAGTGCAAGCTATTATGCATCATATGTGCTAACAGATCAAGTCAGTCATACGTTATTCTTAGAGAAACAGTTAGTATGGTCGGTAATTAGTATTATTACAATGATTATAGTGTCGTTTATTAATTTTAGAGTAATTGCGAAATTTTGGTTATTAATCTATATTGCGAATTTAGTTTTCTTGTTTCTTGTATTATTTCAAGAGCAAGATGCCATGGTTAATGGTGCTAGTAGATGGTTTAAAGTTGGTGGTATCGGATTTCAGCCGTCGGAATTTGCAAAACTTGCGATGATTATCACTTTAGCTGTTTCAGTTAATGAAACCAGGCATCATTTAGCCAGGGCTAAAGCGTTATTGATTAACTTAATTTTAGTAGGGCTTCCAATTGGTTTGGTTATGAAAGAAGACCTATCAACGGGTGTTGTCATGTTATGTATTGGTATAGCTATGCTGTTTATTGCAATTCCAAAGTGGAAGGCTGTTTTTAAGTATATAGCGTATGTCGGTGCAGCCATTATATTCGCCGTACTGATATTTAAAGATTTCATACTGTATTGATTAGAGGATTATCAGTTAGTATGAATTAGAATATTTTTTGAAGGTCCCTGGTCAGAACCGCTCGATACTGGTTATCTAACGATTCTATGCTTATC
>JAQICP010000244.1 GCA_027858555.1 Vallitaleaceae bacterium | reverse complement strand
CTCTTACTTTTGAATTGTTTGATAAACCCTCAGAAGATCTTATTCGAACTGTGGTGAATTTTTACAATGCCTTTACCAAAGAAAAAGGATTTGGACACCAGCTATTATATGAAGCCACGAAAAGATTGTTGAATTCAGATAATTTTTCACTTGGACTTGTTACGAGTAATTCAAAGGAGCTGCTTTCGTTTATTATTATTCACCAATCAAATACTCATGCAGGCTTGCTTTATGCCGCTAAAAGTGATGCCGCAAAAGAAACTGCGGCTACATTTTTTATGTATACAGAGTTGTTTGAAGTGCTCAAATTAAAAGGTTTTACCAGCTTTGATATGGAAAAGTTAGTGCCCTCAACGCATTCAACTGATGGAGTCTTTCTTTTTAAAGATGGAGTGAAAGGGGACAGAACTATTTATAATGGAGAGTGGAGTTGGTACAAGAAATCTCTTTATCGTCCGTTGATGTATTTTGTTAAAAAATGGCTGTTTAAGAAGAGAGAAATTTAGCTTTTCTTCAGCACCTCATTATATACTTCTAATAATTGTTTTGTTACCACTTCTTTGCTTACCATTCCTTTTATGTGATTAGAAATAGTGTTGCTATCAAAAGAATCGTAATTATTTATCATTCTTATTAAGCCATCAGCAAGAGCTGGAATATTTTCTACTGGAACAATATAACCACATTCTTTTGGGAGAATTTCTTCAGGTGTTACGCTAGTTCCTACAACAGGGAGCCCAGCACTCATCGCCTCAACCGTTGATACTGACTGTGCTTCCGTACGGCTAGCAATAACAAAAGCATCAGCTTTCCAAAGTTCTTCGCGCACTTGTTCTTTGCCTACTTCTCCTGCAAATGAAATCTTATTTTTGTTTTTGCACTTGTTCAATAGTTTCTGGAATCCTCTTGTCTGAAAGTCTTCTCCCACGATACGCAGATGTATGTCTGGGTGTTGATCACAAACGATGTCAAATGCCGGCAATAAGAATTCATATCCTTTAAATGCATTGTATCCATTTACACTTACAAAAGTAAAGGGCTCGTTTTTTTTGTCCACTCGATTAATTGGGTGAAAAAACGAAGTATCCAGTATATTAGGAATAGTTCTAATATTGGGTTGATCTTGTTCGCAGTATTCTTTTATTTTGCCAATCTGTTGAGATGAAACAGGAATAATATAATCGGCATTTGAGAAAATATTGTTTAAAAATGGGGTATATTCCTTCTTGAATTTACTTTTCGCATATTCAGTTGCAATACCAAATATACCTCTGTGCTCAGTTATTACATAGGGTACGCCGAATTCCTCTTTGATTAGTGCTGCTGCGAAACCACCCCACATGCTGCTATGTACATGTATCAAATCTGGTAAGCCGTACTTGTCTTTGTAGTCTTTGAATAGTTTATGTGTTTTTTTTACCCACTTGTGAATGTTTGGTATGTCAATAAATGGATATCTCCATGAATAGTATCGATAAATAGGGATGTTATTTTCAATATGAAAAAATGGTTCTAAGGGATACTCTAAAAGTGAGAACTTGTATTTTTTCCATGGTAATACTACATTGGCAATAATGTGTACCTCAACTCCTGCTTCTTGTAATGCTAAGCTTTGATGTAAACAAAATTGGCCGCCTTCTGGCAAATACCATGATGGAAGTTCTAGTATTCTCATGTTTTATCGTGTTTTGCTAAATATAAGAACCAAACTAATAGTCCGCTTACAAATAACGCATTTACAATTGAGAATAACAAAATTGCTAATCTAATATCGTTTTGCAATACTCCAATAAAAAGAACAGATATCTTGCAGGTAGCATACACAATTTCAATAATCATTGCTGTAAATTGCTTCCCTGCTACAGCTGGCATATAACTTAAAGAAGATGCCATTAAGGCCGCTAGGAACCATGGAAGCATTAGTTGGATATACTCACCTGCTTTTAGCCATGCGTGTCCAAATAGCCATTCTACCGTAGGCGGTAGAAATAAGTATGCTATAATAAATACAGGGGTTGCAATAAGTAAGGTTTTTCTACAGAAGTTTAATAGTAAAGGAAAACTACTAATTCCCTCAGCCTTATTTTGAGTTGATTTCTGAAACAGCACTTGATTCATGGAGCCGGTTAAGATAGAGATGGGTTTAAAACCAATTGTTATTCCTAAGGCAAATAATCCAACTTCAGCAATATCAATATATACTGCTAATATCATGATTGGAACACTACTGGCAAGCGTGTTCACAAATGCATGAGGTAAAGTGTATTTAGGAAAGTTGGCCTGTTTTTTTGCCACCTTAATCATTCTTAGTTTCTCAAATTTGAAAAGTTTCTCAAAATCTTCTTTCTTGAAGAAAACAGATAGAACGCCTACGAGCTGGCCAATAATGCTAGCAGCAATTAATCCCCATTGAGTAAACCCTAGGCTACCTAATCCAACCTTTAATCCGCTGTTTACAGAGCTTTGTACTATATTGTAACGTGCGGTTAGTGCGAAACGTTTATTGCGGTTAAACCAATATGTAAGGATAAAGCCTAAACTAGAAAGAAAAATAAGTAAAGGGATAAAGTTCATAAAAAGCGATATGCTTTCTAGCTTAAATGTTTCTATTAGCCATGGTTTAAATATTAAAACAAGCACTGATGTAATTTTTACTAGAAATAATGTTAGGAAGAAACTAATGTCAAAAGCTGCAGCTGCATTTTCCTTCCGTTTCTCAACCATAATAGCCATTTCATATTTACCAGAAGCGAGTATGGTGCCAATGCCTACAATAGGTAAAAAGACTGCAAGGACGCCAAGGTCTTCTGGTGAATATTGTCGCGTGATAATAGGGTATACGATTAAAGCAATTAACTGACTAATCGTGCTAGCCGATAGTAAGGTAATGCCATTTTTTACCAATTCTGATTGAAAGGATGATCGTATTTTTTGAAACATCTGTAGTGGGTGTTTCTTATTTAGTATTCACTAATTTCTCCTCAGCACTAAATGCTTTTTCAAATGAGAACTCACTTAGAATACCATTCATTAAAGCCGTAATCTCTTTGTTGCATAGTTTGCCAATACTACCCTCATGCGTGTGCTTTATATCCTTGTTTGGAGTAAAGTTGCCTGATTCGATTGCTTCTCCCACTTGTTTGTATGCATCGCGGAAAGGAACTCCTTCTAAGGTTAAACGGTTCACTTCTTCTACGCTGAATATAAGGTCATATTTTGAGTCGTTCAGAATTTGCTCGTTGATTTTTACCTTTTGCATCATCTGAGTAGTCATGTTTATGCAATCTAATAATTCGTCAAAGGCAGGGATGAAGATTTCTTTTACTAATTGTAAATCACGGAAATAGCCAGAAGGCAAATTATTAGTGATAAGTAGAATGTCGTTTGGCAAAGCTTGTATCTTGTTGCATTTTGCACGCGTTAGCTCAAACACATCTGGATTCTTCTTGTGCGGCATAATGCTAGAACCTGTTGTGTATTCATCAGCTAATTGCAAGAAACCAAAGTTTTGACTAGAAAATAAACAAGCATCATATGCCAGTTTCGATATAGTGCCTGCCAATGAAGCCAATGCATACGAAACAGATCGTTCCATTTTGCCACGTCCCATTTGAGCATACACCACATTGTGATTCATGCCATCAAAACCTAATAAGTCTGTCGTTAATTGACGATTAAGAGGGAATGAAGAACCGTAACCTGCAGCTGATCCAAGTGGGTTACGATTGCATATTTTCCATCCTGCCAACAGTTGTTGCATGTCATCAGTTAGGCTTTCTGCATATGCCCCAAACCATAATCCAAATGAAGATGGCATAGCAACTTGCAGGTGTGTATATCCTGGCATCAATACTTTTTTGTATTGCTCGCTTTGTGCTGACAGTACAGAGAAAAGTTTATTGGTAGCTTGCGCTAAGTCATATATGCGCGAACGGGTGTATAGTTTTAAATCAAGCAATACTTGATCATTGCGAGAACGACCACTATGGATTTTTTTGCCAGCATCGCCTACTTTGCGAGTAAGCATAAGTTCCACTTGAGAGTGAACATCTTCAACGCCTTCTTCAATAATGAATTCACCTTTTTCTACAACTGAATATATATTACGTAGTTCTGCTAGTAGAGTAGTCAGTTCCTCTTTTGTGAGTAGACCTACTGACTCTAACATGGTAATATGTGCTATAGAACCAAGCACATCAGCTTTGGCCAAAAAGAGATCCATCTCTTGGTCTTTGCCAACGGTGAACTTCTCAATATCGGTATGTACCGGTTTGCCTTTATCCCAAAGTTTGTGTGCCATTCTATATACAGTTGATTAATAATCGAGTTTTGTCAAAGCTGTAGCAACTTGATTTACAATATCTTGCATCTTATTGCCCATCATCATTTTTATCATAGCAGGCAATTCTGCTTTTAATGTGGCTTTTAGTTTAGTCTCTGAATCAGTACTTGGAACTAATTGAATCCAAATATTAAACTCTATTGGAGACTGGTCAGCCGCAAATTTTATAGTTTTGAATTCCTCTTTTTCTACAATTCGCAGTCCAATTTTTCCAATTGGACTGACATTTAAATGTACGCTTTCAGTGTCACATTCAATATCACTGATATTTGCATCAGCAGGAATTTTGTCTTTAAACTGCTCTAAATTTGTAAGGTCTGTTAACTTAGCAAAAACCATCTCGTTGTTTGCTGAGATGGTTTTAATGTCACTTTCGTATGTTGTCATATTATTCAATATCCCATGTAGAAGGAGATTTTCTCCATTCCTGTAGGGTAGTTACTTCTTTCTTCGAGATATAATCTGTCTCTAAAGCTACTTCCAATAAAGTATTATAATCACAAAGGGTAGTAAGTTTTACTTTGTTCTTTTTAAATTCATCTGCCGCTATAGGAAAGTTATAAGTGAAAATAGCGGCCATTCCTAAAACAGTACTTCCATTATTTCTAATGGCATCAACAGCTTTTAAGCTACTGCCACCAGTAGAGATTAAATCTTCAATTACAACTACCTTTTGTTTTGGTTTTAAATCGCCTTCAACTAGGTTCTCTAAACCATGACCTTTTGGTGCAGATCTCACATAGATAAAAGGCAAGCCTAATTCATCTGCCACTAAAGCTC
>JAQICP010000242.1 GCA_027858555.1 Vallitaleaceae bacterium | reverse complement strand
TCATGCGAAACACAAGACCTACCGTTATCTTATATATAATGATGATTTTATGAATCCACTATATAATCACAATGCCTATTATATTCACAAACCCTTAGACATTGATAAAATGAATCTTGCAGTGCCCCATATGATCGGTGAACATGATTTTCTGGCATTTTCTACACAAGGGTCGTCTGTCAGTTCAACCACTCGGACCATATATAATATCGATATTGAACAAAGAGATCACTTGGTTCAGATCACGGTAACTGGAGATGGTTTTCTATATAATATGGTGCGTATCATAGTAGGCGCATTGATTCAAGTAGGTTTAGGGTTCTATGAACCAGAATATATTAAAACAATCATATCTAGTAAAGACCGAAGTTTGGCAAAAAGAGTAGCACCGGCTAAGGGATTAACGTTAATGGATATACAATATGAAGAGAAATAACAGCTTTCATAAAATGACTATTATAGACTTATAGAATTATTGTGAAAATAGAGTAAAAAAACCCTTTATTTATAAGAGCATTTCGCTTGACACACGCGGATAAATGTACTATAATGTTCTAGCGTGAGCTGTAAAATAAAGTCCAGCCCCGGATTTTAGGATACATGTTAATTAAGTAATTAGATAAGCTAATTAGAGAACTTTTAAGGAGGAACACTCGATGAAAACTTTTATGCCTAGTGCAGAAAGCGTTGAGAGAAAATGGTACATAGTTGACGCTACATGGTTAACGCTTGGTAGAATGTCATCAGAAATTGCCAAAGTTCTTACTGGTAAAACAAAACCTATCTACACCCCACATGTGGACACTGGTGATTTCGTTATTGTAATCAATGCGGAAAAAATCGTTTTAACAGGTAAGAAACTTGATCAAAAGCTTTATAGATACCACACTGGTTATCCAGGTGGATTAAGAGAAATCAAATACCGTGTAATGATGCAAAGCAAGCCAGAAGAAGTTGTTATGCATGCAATTAAAGGTATGTTACCAAAGAACAAACTTGGCAGACAAATGCTTACAAAATTACGTGTGCACAAAGGTGCTGAACATACTCATGAAGCACAAAAACCAGAAGTTTTAACATTCTAGTTGAATAATGACACTCGTAATTTTACGATAAATGTATCGAAAGGAGGCAGCTAAGTGGCAGAAAAAGTAAAGTATTATGGCACTGGAAGAAGAAAAAGTAGCGTAGCTAGAGTTTATTTAGTACCTGGTAAGGGTAATGTTACAATAAATAAAAGAGATATGGATGACTTCTTTGGTTTAGACACAATGAAAGTTATCGTTCGTCAACCGTTGGTATTAACTGAGACATTAAGTAGATTTGATGTTATCGTTAATGTACATGGTGGGGGATATACTGGACAAGCAGGTGCAATTAGACATGGTATTTCAAGAGCATTACTTGATGCAGATCTTGACTTCAGACCAGCTCTTAAAAAAGCAGGATTTTTAACAAGAGATCCAAGAATGAAGGAAAGAAAGAAATATGGTTTAAAAGGCGCGAGACGTTCACCACAGTTCTCAAAAAGATAATAAGATACATATATATGAAACCCATAATACTGAGTGTATTGTGGGTTTTTTTATTGCATAAATATTTCCAATATAAAATAGCGTAACAGTCTAAGCTGCTACGCTATAAAGTCATAACTTATGAGACCGCATCACAATGTTGTGGTTTTTTTCTTAAAAAGTAATAACCGTACATCCAGAACTATTACAGTTAGTAATATATTCTGTTTTACCCCATGGTGTAATTGCAGCTACTTTTCCAGACCCTGTTACTGTTCCTGTGACGGTACAAGAATCTATCCTTGCACCATCGCAGATGCCAACATATTCGCTACCTGAAAGGCCGGTTATTCCTCCTGCATATGAGTAGGTGACTCTAGTAGCTTCAACAGTTATGTTTGCGGTACAATTACGTATTATCCCATATGGACAAGAACCAACTAGACCACCAATCGATTCATAGCCTTTAACACTACCTTGAACATTACAGTTATCAATAGTGGAATAATACATGTAAGCCGTATCATGTGCCATACCTACTAATATGCCACAATTTTTGTAACCTTGTACATGAGCATTCGTTAGATTGAGATTTGAGATTTCAGCACGAACTATATAACCAAAGAATCCCATATAGTCATTGCTAGCAGTAAGGGGCCTATTAATATATAGATTATTGACGGTATGTCCACCACCATTAAAAGTACCTGAAAAGCAATGATCTCCGTCTATTCCGATAGGTGTAAATCCCATGCCTGTTTTTGTGGTTGAGATATTGCTACCATTATAAACATAGCCTGCTATAACCGACATATTATTTTCCGGGTCATAATAGTTAGCTGGATTTGCAAAGTCTAAATCATTAATTAAAATATATGACGCGCTTAGTGAGTATACTTGATCATAACTTAGGAAGGTGGATGTTCGTCTGCTGCCATACAGAGCATATAAATCTTCTATTTTAGCAATCTGGTATGGATCGGCATCTGTGCCACTACCATTCATACTATATTCAACGACAGCCTCAAATTGAACAAACCTTTTAGCTTGATTACTAGAGTCTACTTCTACGATTCCAATATTTTCACCGTTTCCTATGTCTAGCTGTAATGAAGTATAATCTGTAATTTCTGTAAATTCTGTCATTACATCATCGATTTCCGGAATATTGAATGTACTACCATCTGAATTTATTTTATAAGCATTTGTATTACCTGTAGCAGGAGCAGCTAAAGTGATAAGCAGTTTTCTGAGACTTATATCATATGGCGACATCACATAATTCGATATGGTTGGGGCAACAGGTGAAGGTCTTGAATCGAATAAAGAACCGTCATCGTTAGATATTTGGTTTTCTAATGTATTTTCATAATAGAGAACGAGTCTTGCATCTTTAAGGGTATAGTAGATACTTGAATTAGCATTCCATGGGTTTGTATCCCAAAAGATGCTGTTGTTATAAAAGGCTAGGTCAGAAAAACTATCGTCATATATATTACTTCCGTTTTCACCGTTTAGTGTGTTAGTCCCATCAGTAATAGCTACACCGTTCATCCAACCATAGGCATAGTTGTTAATCAAACTACCACCAGTATTAACCCCGACGATTCTGTTAGAAGTTCCCGAAATATAAGTTATGCTTTTATTGAATGCAATGCTGTATTTAATGGTTGACGTAGTTTTACCTACCAGACCACCATATGTGTTGCTGCCAATTTCTGTGGATGAACTAATCTCACCTGTGGCATAGCTGTAGGATATACTACCATTATTTAGGCCTATTAGACCACCTACAGTTACATTGCTACCATTAACGACTATGTTGCCTGTAGAATAACAGTAGGTCGTATCTCCTGGGTATACATCATCATTAAAGATTTGAACTTGATTATAGCCAGTTATACCTCCAACGCATACATTATTATTTTGAGTAATTATATTACCTATAAACACACTTGTTTCTAGATATATCGCTCCGGTCGCTAGTCCAATTAAACCACCTACATTATAGGAAGAACTAGTATTGTCTATGTCGACTTGGTTAATGGTGCCGCTTGCAGAAGAATCTGAAATGGATAGGCTACCACCACCTAAAAATTCACTGCTATAAAATTTAACTTTCCCAACTAGACCTCCGATATTATTAGCTCCGGTGACATTGCCTGTTGAATGGCACATGACTATGTTAGGTGAACCACTACCAGAAACTCCATATACGGAGCCGGCAAAACCACCTACATAAATATTACCTTGAACATCAGCAGAAGAATTCGAGAAAGAAATTAATGTGCTGTAATCGGTAGAGCCTAATAATCCACCAACATAATCATGGCCAGAAACAGTCCCTGAGGAAGAACAGGCATTGACTACTAGTACGCCACTTGACTCAGTGATTTTACCAATTAATCCACCGACATAGTCATTACCAATAATAGAACCAGACGTAAAACAATCTATGAGATCAGAATCAGTATTAAAACCTGCAACAGTACCTACTTTATTATGACCTGTGATGTCCGTATTTTCGAGATAGATATTTTTTATGAGGGCAGAATTTATTTCACTAAATAGACCGACGTAGTCTGTAGAAACTCTATTG
>JAQICP010000417.1 GCA_027858555.1 Vallitaleaceae bacterium | reverse complement strand
TCATATACCATATCATACAACTTAATATCAATGTCACCGGCAGCTTTTAATCCTTCTACAATCTTCATTGCCAATGCTTTTGTATAACCATAAGCAGCCACATAAGGTATCACCACAGTTTTTTTCTCTGGGAATGTATCTGTAGCCCACTCTTTATATATATCCACAATCTGCCCGGGATTCTCATCTAGTACGGGACCATGACCTGTACATATCATATCTATATCAAGAGATTCAATCTTATCAATAGCTTCAAGTACATAACGCTTGAAAGGTCCAAAAATCATATCGAAATAGTATCTGAGTGCACTTTTGTAATCCTCGTCTTTTGTAACTTTCGAGTGTAATATCTCATCAAATGCATAGTGAGCGCCAAATGAATCGCAAGTAAAAAGGACTTTATCTTCTTTCACATAAGTGTACATGGAATCTGGCCAATGTAAAAATGGTGCAGATACAAACTGAAGGGTTTTATCACCAAGTGATAATTCATCACCGTGACCTACGATTTTATACTTGAAAGGTACATTCGCTATTTCTTTTAGAAATCTTATAGCAGACTCCGAACCGATTATTGTTGGATAGCACCCTTTTTTAAGCAAGTACTCTATAGTACCTGCATGATCAGGTTCTGTGTGATTGACAATAATATAGTCGATATCCTTTAGATCAATCTCTTCTTCCACTTTCTTGATGTACTCTTCAGAGAAGGTGCGTTTTACCGTTTCCACAAGGGCAACCTTGTCACTTCCCTTGATCATATAAGAATTAGAAGTGGTCCCGAATTCTGTATACATAATGATGTCAAACACACGTAAATCATGATCTATCGCGCCTATCCACCATATATTATTCTTCAATAGCATTTTTTTCATATTATCCTCCTAATTGATAATGATTATTATCTAATTGTGAATAGTATAACATAGTTTAGAATCCTTAGCAACTTATATTTCGATAAATTCTTTTGCATCAATTATTTCTTTTGCATCTAGGTATGTGCCAAATGCCTTAAGTCTTCTAATAAGTGCTTTTTTAAACTTGGCTGTGATTTTAAAATCATCTTCCCACCACCACGATTTGATGGTTAATACTTTGGTTTTCTTGTCCAGTACTGGTTCAAATCGCCCTACCAACGCATCCTTATATAGTATTGGCAAGACATAGTAGCCATATTTCCTCTCAGCACTTGGTGTGTATACCTCCCACTTATAATCAAAATCAAATAGCTCAACAATCATTTTTCTATCCCAAAGCATATTATCAAGGGGTGCTAAAAATGACACGCGATCTTTTATCGCACTTTTCACTTTCACTTGTTCGAGCAGCTCTACATACGAAGATTTTATGTAAAATATGTCTTTACATCCCTCAACTTCTACAGGTAGTATTAACCCGTTTTCTTCAAGGGTTCTAAATCCCCTGTTACGCTCTGCACTTTTAAAACCACGCATACCGATAAATGAGTCACTAGCCTTGTTCCATAACATGCCAACTGCTCCAATACGCCGTAGTAATAACCAATTGAAAAATTCTTGGTCATCGCTAAATCCATCTTCCTGTTCTAAAAAGTCACTGCTATAATGATGCTCAATTAGATTATAATATTTTCTGGTACCCTTCTTATGATGTATGATCAAATCGCCTGAATAATACATATATTCAAGTGCCGCCCTAGCAATAGTAGTAGGCGCCCAGTGCCAATCCATCTGCCCATCAATCTCTATATCAGAAGAAGAAACTGGACCTTTCTCTTTAATCGTCTTCCTGACAAGCTGGACAATTGCTTCTTTATTCTCTTTTTGAGTTTCATTAAAACGATCATTAAGTTTGGTCCCCCTATGGTATCTGCCAAACTTGATCCAATCTGTAGCAAGATAGATGCACAAACATTTATCCCAACCGTCAAGAAGCTTTCTATCTTCGTATAACAAATCCAATAGATTCTGTTTTTTATAGCCGGCTATTCGTGATTGCAAAACCAGATGGGTGTTGTTTCCTACTTGATCAAGGGGATCGAATTGTATGGAGCTAATTTGCTCTAGATAGATGAGAATACCTTCTTTACCCTTTAATGGTTCTGAGTTTAAGTGATGGTAAGCTACCATGAATTCCCTAGCTTGCTTTTTTGTGATAACCGGTCTATTCTTCTTGCTTATATTGTCAGTCATACCGTTCTCCTAATGCCTATTTCCTAATGCCGTTTTCCTAGCCTTACTATCTGTTCCTGTATTTCTCTTGTTTAATTGTAAAGCTATACAGCATGATATACAAGTTTTATTTGATGTCAAGGTTACCATAATTAATTGTCGCTTTAATGTTAAGGTAACATAATTAGGTAGTACGCCAATCATGTAGGTTTTTACTAACTCATATTTGTATTCACTTATATTTTATTCTATTACCGATTCCAATACTTACGATCAAGGGTACGGTAACTAATTGCTTCTGCTACATGAATGGCTGTAATAACCTCAGACCCCCCTAAATCAGCTATGGTTCTAGCCACCTTTAAGACTTTATAATACGCCCTAGCACTGAGTTCAAGATGTTTAAAGGCTGCTTCTAAAAGATCCGTACCTTCTTTGTCCACTATACAATGGGTCTTGATAACTTGAGGCCCTAGATGTGCATTATAGTGAATGCCCTCTTTTACATAGCGTTTTTGTTGGATTTTATGGACTGCCCCAATACGTGCTTTTATTTTTTTTGAGGATTCGGCTGGATTCGAATTGTGAAGTGAATCATAGGAGATGGCACTAGCCTCGATATGTATATCGATCCTATCCAGTAATGGACCCGATATTTTACTCAGATACCGCATAATCTGTATAGGCGAACAATGACACTTTTCTATATCTGGATAGTAACCACAAGGACATGGATTCATAGATGCGATTAACATGAATTTTGATGGGTATGTGAGTGTGGCACTCACTCTTGATATGGTTACACTGCCGTCTTCAATCGGTTGTCTGAGTATTTCTATCACATTTTTATTGAATTCTGGTAATTCATCTAAAAAGAGTACCCCATGATGAGCCAAGGATATCTCCCCAGGATTCGGGATACGCCCACCACCTGTTAGGGCAGGTTGTGATATGCTGTGATGCGGCGCTCGAAATGGTCGCTGCGCAATAAGTGATTCAGTCTCTTTTAAGAGCCCCGCTAAACTATATATCT
>JAQICP010000509.1 GCA_027858555.1 Vallitaleaceae bacterium | reverse complement strand
TAAACTCTTCTTCTAATTTCATTATGACGAATATATGCCCCCCAATATTCACGCGTTATTTCATGTTTTGCTTCATACACTTCATATTCAAAATATTCAGCTGAATCCGATAAAATCTCTCCATTTAGGTTGTTATCTACAAATCTCAAATTTATCTGGTAACTCTCGTTAGTGTCATTCTTAAACCCTAAATCACGATAATTATATACACAGGTTGCACCACTACCGAATGGTTGAGTTCGTCTACTATCAGGAAACACATCATAGCTGTGTCTATATCGTTCAGTAACTGTTAATGGTGTGTGTAATGTCATCCAATAAATCATATTGGATAGTTGACACAATCCTCCCCCCACGCTTGCCTTAAATTTACCATAATTTAAAATCATTCCATCCTTGTACCCTTTGTTATAAGTAGGCTTCCCTATTAACTTCCAATAAGAAAACGTCTCTCCTGGCCTGATAATTATACCGTTAATCTTTTCAATGGCTATCTTCAAGTTATCAACTTTATTGTGTTGTAACCACATATCTACATCTTTTAATCTTCTATACAATGGTGTCTCATGGCTTGTAATTGAATACTCTAATTGATTCATTTTCAGCTTTTTAGCATACCTATTATGATCGAAATACCATGTAAAATAGCGCTTCAATCTATACACTCTAGTACCAATAAATAGTCTCAAATTAGATCTTATTTTTGGCTTCATATATAAAAATTTATTCATTTATTCCTTCTCTCATTCAAAAATCTATATGTCTAGCACATCTTATATCCGATGTTGCGACACGATGTCGCAACAATCAATAGGATTTCATCTAACGGTTGCGGTTTACGATGCCAGAGAGCTTACAGGACCCGCTCATGTTCGCGAATAGCCACTAATGCGGGTCCGCCTCGGTTAGTGAACTGAGTATCGCAAAACGCGTGTTATATGATGCCTGGTCATTGTTGAGAGCATGGGGCTGACACGGACGTCAGGACCTCGCTCGGGCATAAGCTGTTGAAAACCCAATTACCCCTTGGATTACATGCCTCGTTTTTCTATTTTGTTTTTATATAAAACGTGAAATTTCTGCCTTGCGTCTTATTCATAAAATCCCACCTTACATACATCTACTCTTCTTCCATGTTCCTGAATGATTTCCCAAACCATCCTGTAAATGAACATCGTGTTTCTCATCCTACTTACTATATCTATAAATTCAAAATTACATCGTGTTTTCGAATCGTTGTTGAGTGTTGCTCTTCGAGCGACGCTCAATATGTGTCTCCATCTTACAATTGCAACTTCAATATACAGTATACCATTACCTTAGTAAATTCTCTATCTCTAGTACTATAATACTCACATAGTTTCTTTATAAATTAAGAGACATCTATTTATACACTTGCCCCTATAACTATGTAACCACTTCTGATTCGGTTAGTGATCTGTGTATTGTAACCTGCGTGCTAGATGATGTCCCATCCGCATATAACCAACTTCATAATGATGTTTTCTGTGTTTTATCTTTCCCTTTAATTTCCAATACCTTAGCAAATAAATACGGTTGTATTTCTTTATAAGTTAATTCATCTGGTAAATTGTCAGAAGCTATAATCTCATCAATTTCATATCCACCCAGTTCACCTAATTCTGATACCTCGCAATAATATAATCTTCCAGAACTGCTTTTTCCATTCCTTGTAACTGTATAATCGCACAAGCCTTCAATCGTGAACTTTGTTGCACCAGTTTCTTCAATCAGTTCGCGTTCTGCAGCCTCATCAGGCGACTCATTTTCTTCTATATGACCTCCAGGGATTTCCCAAGTAGTTCTATCTTTATGCTTAACAAAAATCCACTGTTCTTCAAATTTAGTTTGCAATACTACGTACTTCAATCTTCTGTCTTTGCTAAAATTATGAAACGAAACTAACATATAATCTCTCCATCCTTCCAATTAAATGATCTTAGGCTAAATTTCAACGTATTATAAAATTCACGATGTATACCCTTATATTGGTTCACCAAAACAGCCATACTGTCGAGAATATGCGACACGTTCTTTTCCGTTGCGACACGATGTCGCAACCATTAATAAGGTTTCATATAACGGTTGCGGTTTGCGATGCCAGTGAGCTTACAGGGTCCGCTCATGCTTACGCATAGTTGCTAATGCGAGGCCGACTCGGTTAGCGAACTGAGTGTTCGGGACTATATTGTTATGCGAAGGTTCTACGGAAGCTCTACTATTCAATCCAACTATAGCGTTCAATAATAATCTCCATGTGCTCTGAATCAATAGTTATTTCAATCTCAACATTCCCACCATATCTATCAAAACCCAAACGCTTAATATTATCAACGTTGTCCCATATTAAGCCCTCAATCAAATCAATAGCATAGTATGTTTTTCCATTTCTATATACGATATAGGGTCTAATCAAATCATCCATAACCGGAAAAATTGTAGAAGTTTCTTTAAATGCATTACTCCTAGTCCTATAAAAAATACCACTGTTATAAAAAAGAAAATACTTATAATCACCACATTTTAGTCGAACAACTTCAGAATCAATTTTTTTATCCTCTGCAAACCAATTAACTTCCGAAAAGTATTCTCGACCATTATCATCAGTATAAATATCAATGTAATGCCTAGTTTGAGTCTCTCCATTCAGTACAATGGAATACCTATTCTGAACATCATATACATAATATTTCCCTAGAATAATGGAAGATATAAGTGCTGTAATCAAAACTAAAATATGTAACTTCTTCATATGTCACCTCAAATTTAAATATTTCTATATCCAGTAGAACTTTCGCATAACGGTTGCGGTTTGCGATGCCAGTGAGCTTACAGGACCCGCTCATGCTTACGCATAGTTGCTAATGCGGGTCCGCCTCGGTTAGTGAACTGAGTATCGCAAAACGCGTGTTAGGTGTATTATGATACGGAAGCATTGTATAACCCCTCAATCATTCTTCTGTCTCTTTATGAAGCACCAAACTTTTTCTATTTATGTCTAATGTTCTTGATACAGTATGTATTATTAGTTCCTCTAAAGCTGATACACTTCCCATTACTGACAATATATAAGCTATGATTTCCAATGGTAAAAATGCTAAAAGTACTGGCACTAAAAACAGCGTTAACCCAGTTGCCTTATTACTATAACTATGAAGAATACAAAATGTATTGAACTTTGTAAAAACAATAATTACCGAAGCAATCCTTATCAGTATTATCCCTATAATCCAATAATAAAACATTTCTGGTAAAATTATAATTGGATATAGAATATATATCACTATGAATACCATAATTATATCTGCAATTGAATCTAGTCTTGCACCTATTGAGCTCGCCGTTCCCATTTTTCTAGCAATGTATCCATCAAGCATATCAGTAATTCCACAGATTGCATATACAACTAAAAAACCTACTCC
>JAQICP010000502.1 GCA_027858555.1 Vallitaleaceae bacterium | reverse complement strand
TAGAAAATAACATCGAATCAGTGGATTCAAGCCTTAAAGGCAGTACCGCGAAAAAAGATGCAGGCATTGTATTACAAGGCGTACTGCCCTGTCCAGTGCGTGTCCCATTATTAGAGGGATTTGAAGGGTGGTTGGCAAAACAAGACGATACCTATAAAGAGGATTTCAGCTATGAACTTAAAGCAGCATCTATGGGTGTTGATTGGTTAAAAGAGGATCTAAAAAATGCAGTTGATGAACATGCTTTTTCGGACATCTTTTTATCAGCAGGATTTGACCTGTTTTTTGACAAGAATTTATTGGGTAAATATAAGGAAAGACATATATTCAAGGATTTTACTAATTTTACCCATTACAATAAAGACTTTGAAAATGACTATATGAGTCTAAAAGATCCAAAGGGTGAGTATTCTATGATTGGCGTTGTACCTGCGGTATTTCTAATCAATCAGAATGTACTTGAAGGCAGACAGTTGCCACTAAGTTGGGCAGATGTATTAAAACCTGAATTTGAGAATTCAGTCAGTCTGCCTGTAGGCGATTTTGACTTATTTAATGCCATACTTCTTAACATCTTTAAAGCCTATGGAGAAGAGGGTATTAGAAACCTTAGAAGAAGCTTTTATGTGAACTTGCACCCATCAGAAATGGTGAAGTCACATACTAAAAGGATACAACCTACTATAACAATCATGCCTTATTTTTTCACAAAGACAGTTCGAGAAGGCGGACCAATGGTAGCTGTGTGGCCAAGTGACGGTGCCATCATCAGCCCTATATTCATGCTGACTAAAGCATCTAAAGAAAAGGAAGTACAACCTATTGTTGATTTCTTTGCTTCAAAAGAAGTAGGCGAGATTCTTAGTCACAATGGTCGTTTTCCAAGTATTCATCCAGACGTAGACAATCAAGTACCAGCTAATCAGATGTATATGTGGATTGGTTGGGATTATATCAATAGCAATGATATCGCAGTTCTAATTGAACACTGTACAGATATCTTTGAAGGAAGGAAATAATATGAATCTAGTGACCATATCAGGACCACCATCATCTGGTAAAACAGCTGTCATCATAAAAACAATCGGTGCATTGCAGCAGAGAGAATTATCAGTGGGGGTTGTCAAATTCGACTGCCTCTATACAGACGATGACCTTCTATATGAAAAAATAGGCGTACCAGTCAAGAAAGGTTTGTCAGGCGCATTATGTCCAGACCATTTCTTTGTATCTAATATTGAAGAAATTGTTCAGTGGGGTGTGAAGGAAGGTGTGGATGTTCTAATCACAGAAAGTGCTGGATTATGTAATAGATGTTCACCCTATATCAAGGACATCAAGGCAATCTGTGTCATAGACAACCTAAGTGGCATTAACACACCTAAAAAAATCGGTCCTATGCTAAAATCAGCCGATATCGTTGTCATTACAAAAGGTGATATCGTATCACAGGCAGAGCGGGAAGTCTTCGCTTCTAGAGTTAGAAGTGTGAATCCTAAAGCAATCACCATGAATATTAATGGCTTGACGGGCCAAGGCGCTTATGAGCTAAGCACGCTCATATACGACGAAGTAGAAGATATTAAGACGGTTGTTGGCAAAGAACTTAGATTCTCCATGCCTTCAGCACTATGTTCTTATTGCCTTGGTGAAAAGCGTCTAGGTAATGATTACCAGATGGGTAATGTACGGAAGATGGACTTAGAAAATGGGGGTGGGCAAAATGACTAGAGATCAGATTATTAATACACCTTTATGTGAGCTTATAGCAGACTACCCATTCATGGTCACATTCCTTGAGAATAATACCATACAACGTTTCAAAGATTCTAAAGACTCACTGATCACTTGCGTGGCTAGTATCACAGAAGATGAAAGTGAAGAATGGGCAATTGATAAAAAGAACATCATGTCTACAGTCTTTGATTTTTACACACAGATGCGGGCACTTCTTGGCATCAAAGATGAAGAAACTGTCAAATCGTTAACCCTAGTTGCCGGCCATAACAAGTCAAAGGAACTGGAGACATTTGGTGAATTTACCATTCATGCCAGTGAAATTATAGCCATAGTGGGTCCTACAGGTTCCGGTAAAAGTAGATTACTTGCAGATATCGAGTGGACCGCAGATAGGGACACACCAACCAATAGACAGATTAAAATCAACGGCGTTGTACCCGATAAAAAGTGGCGGTTCGCATCAGGCAATAAATTGGTGGCACAATTGTCACAGAATATGAATTTTGTCATGGATCTGACAGTAGGTGAGTTTATTGAACTTCATGCCTCTAGTCGAATGATAGAAGGCATTGATGAAATGAGTATTAAAATACTCGATAAAGCCAATCACTTGGCAGGAGAGCCATTTACCATGGATACGCCCATCACATCACTTAGTGGTGGCCAATCCAGAGCCCTTATGATAGCAGATACGGCAATTTTGAGCCATTCACCAATAGTACTCATAGATGAGATAGAAAACGCTGGAATCGACCGTAAGAAGGCGTTAGAATTATTAGTCAGTGAAGAAAAAGTGGTATTAATGGCAACTCATGACCCTATACTAGCGCTTATGGCCGATAAGCGAATCATTATAAAAAATGGTGGTATAACAGATATCATAGTCACAACCGACGAAGAAAAAGCCATGTTAGTGGAACTTGAAAAAGTCGATAATTACATTCAAGCAAAGCGAACTGAACTTCGAACGGGTGCCAGACTACACATGGGAAAGAGTTTGTTAGAAGTGATTAATGGTTAGAAATAGAAGTATATAATTG
>JAQICP010000457.1 GCA_027858555.1 Vallitaleaceae bacterium | reverse complement strand
AATAAGGGCTTAGCTGTAATCGAACAAAAAGATATCTATTTAGACAAGCCAAATACTTACCAAGTCTTTAAGAACAATGAAGACGCGGTACCAAGTGTGCTAAGAACTGTGACTAAAAGCATCGATATTACAGTGGACAGCCATATCTTATATGGGGATGACAAGTTAATCGCACCTTGGGCATATGAAGCTGTATACGCTGCAAGAGGCGAGGGAATCATGGTTGGTTACAATAATCGATTGACACCAAAAGAGACTTTGACGAGAGAACAGCTGATCACCATGCTAATGAAGATGACAGATTACACCATCGATAACTATGACACTGAATTTAGCGATGTAGTGCCGGGAAGTTGGTATTATGACTATGTGTCAACTGGTGAATATAATGAAGTAGTTGAAGGTGTTTCTGATAAATTATTCGGTACAGGTGACTTAATAACTCGAGCAGAATTTGCCAAAATGATTACCCTCGTATTTGGTCTTGCACCAAAAGATGACCTGGTTGATTATACAGACTTAGGTGGTCTTGATGAGGCGACTCAGCTAGCTATTGATGCTGTTTCAGATGCGGATTTATTTACAGGTTTTGATGGCGAATATATGCCTAATGACTATGTGACGCGTGAGATGGCAGCAGTTGTTATGATGCGCATCTCCCAGATGGAGTAAAACGGATAATATAGAAGAACGACATATCGAAAGATGGAAGTGACATAATGAATAATAAACGAGTATTGGTATTAGGGCTATTTATATTATTGTTATTATTACTATCTGCTTGTAAAAACCAGGTAGTTGATAGTACCAATAATCAAGATGGTCAGAACATACATAGTAATGATTATAAAGAATCTGTTGAGAGCACAGCGTCTATGGCTATTACTGGTGAGACTGGTGGCGAGACTGTTGCTGATAGTCTGGGTGATGATTTTGACAGTAATCAGGGTGACAATATTGCAAGTAACCCTGATGATAACCCAGGTGGCAATTCTGAGGATAACCCTGAGGGCAATTCTAAGGATAACCCTGTGGATGGCAATATAGCTGATGAAGAATCTGGTGAATTACCATCTAATGCTTCTGGCACAGATACTAATCAGATAGCGACTGAAGATGATCATGGTGCAGCTACAACTTTGGATGAGACCAATCTTACAGATAGCAGTCAGATTACCATATCAATCTATGGACCTGATTTAGAAGGCGCATTATATAGTGAAACCCAAGTATACGTGGAAGGTATGCGTGTTCTTGATGCGCTTAAATCAGCTCACGATATTGATGGGCTATTGCTTGATTATTCCGGTTCTGGTGATTCAGCCTACATAGTGGGTATAGATAATATATATGAGTTTGATTATGGTCCGCTGAGTGGGTGGTTATATGCAGTTAATGGTACATTTCCACTTAAAAGTTCAGGGGCGTATGGTTTGGACCCAGGAGATAATATCACATTTCACTATACCCTGGATAACGGTATAGATGTGGGAGCCAAACAATAAGAAGGTGTTTTTATGATTACTGGATTCAATTTATTCCATCCCCTTGCTAATCTGATTTATTTTTTGGGCGTACTCCTATTGACTATGATGCTCATGGATCCATTAGCATTAGTAATATTGCTGATAGGACAAATCAGTTATGGTTTTATTATTTCGGGGCACAAAAAAGTTTTTCAGAGTTTTAGATTTTCTTTTCCAATAGGGATTTTAATGGTAATAATTAATCCGTTAATTAATCATAGGGGAAGGATAATTCTATTTGAACTTTTTGGTAAATCGATTACTTTTGAAGCGGTGTTAATGGGTGCTATGATGGCCATTTCATTGATAGTGATCATCACCATGTTTGTTAGTTATGAAGAGATTGTAGATTATCATAAATTCATATTTATAGTTGGCAGAGTGTTGCCTAAGACAGCATTTTTAACGACCATGACCATTCGGTACATACCGCTTTTGAAACGTCGTTATGAAATTATCTCATTTACCAGACGGATGATTGTTGTAACTGAAGGTAATCTGATGAGTCGTATCAAATCCGTCAATCAGAAGATTCTTATGCTCCTTGGCTGGTCTGTTGAAAGTGCCATTACAACTTCGGACTCAATGACAGCAAGGGGTTATGGCTTAGTTGAAAGAAGTAGGTATCAGAGTTATACATGGCAGGTTAGAGATTCATTATACGTGACAGTTAGTGTGGTTTTATTAAGTATTCTGGTGTTTTTTAGAATAGAGGGCAGATTATATATGCAGGTCTACCCTGATATGGTTGTTGCCACAAGAGATATGATTGATTACTTGCTTTACGGGGGATTGTTTGCTTTTGTAAACATACCTTTGTGGATAGAATGGAAGGAGCAATATAGATGGCATTATTCCGGATCCAAGAATTAGATTTTAGATATCCAAATACTGAAAAATATGCCTTAAAAGATATTAATACTCAGATTAGTACAGGTGATTTTATCGTGATTTGTGGCGCTTCCGGTTCAGGGAAAACCACCTTGCTAAAACATCTTAAAAAGGACTTGATGCCTGTAGGTGACAGAGCAGGTGTTGTTTTCTATAAGGACAAACCAATAATAGATATGCCACCAATTGAATCAGTTACTCAGATTGGCATGGTCTTTCAAGATCCTGAAAGTCAGATTGTCATGGATACGGTAATCAACGAACTTACTTTTTCCATGGAGAATATAGGTCTTCCCAGAAAAACCATGAAAAGCCGTTTGGCTGAGGTAGCTACTTATTTTGGGGTTGAGCATCTCTTACATAGAAAAGTATCCCATCTATCGGGAGGGCAGAAGCAGATTGTGAATCTGTGTGGCGTCCTAGTTCTGCAACCCCAAGTGCTCATATTTGATGAACCAACAGCACAACTAGATCCTATTGCTAGAAAAGAATTCATGCAGATGGTCTACCAACTTAACTTTGAAATGAATATGACCATTATTATGAGTGAACATTTGCTAGATGATGTGATTACATATGCCAGTAGAGTGATGTACATGGAAGAAGGTCATTTAGTGCACGACCTTAGTAGTAGAGATTTTTGTGAAATGATGATTAAGAAGGGGTATGAAAAAGTATACCCATATCTCCCTGAAATTAGTAAAATCAGCACTGTTTTTGATCAATCGTCATACATGGTGCCTTTAACGGTAAAAGAAGGCAGAGCACTTGTGACCTCGTTTTATAAAAAAATAGTGAAAGAATCAGATTTTGATCTTGTCCCAGATAAGGTGAATTCAAAGACTGAAAAAAATGATATAAATGATAATAGTGAAACTGAGAACGATGCTAATTCAGATGTCATCCTTGAGATAAAACACGCCTATTACACCTATGATATTAAAGAGGACTTCGTACTAAAGGATGTCTCCTTTGCTATTAAAGAGAATGAGTTTATAACAATCATGGGGGCCAATGGTTCAGGCAAGTCAACTCTGTTAAAATGCTTGACCGGTCAATTCACATTACTTAGAGGCGGTCTCTTTTATCACAAAGGCAATACCAAAAAGCAAGTTGCATTTAACCAATTGAAAAGAGACATTGGGTATGTGGATCAAAATACAATGGTCCATTTTGCTTATCAATCTGTTAGAGATGAACTGGACTATGCATTTGATGAGAGGCTTGATTCAAAATTATGGCGGGATGAATTATTAGGATTGTTTGAACTTGGGGAGCTTATGATGAAGCACCCTTATGATTTAAGCGGTGGTGAGCAAGAGAAGTTGGCGATTTTGTTAGCCCTTGCCAAAAGGCCTAAGATATTGCTTTTGGATGAGCCAACAAAAGGACTTGACCCAATAAGTAAAATGAAACTGGCCAAAATACTAAAGCAGATTGCACTGGCACATTCAGCAGTCATATGTGTGACACATGATACAGAATTTGCTGCCATGTATTCTGAAAGGACTGTGTTGATATTTGACAATACCATTGTTTACGATGGTGAAGTTAGAGCGTTCTTCACAGAAAATCATTATTTTACGACTAAAATCAATCAGGTTATGAAATTAATAGACCCAACGTGTATGTTGATTAAGGATGTTGTAGAATGGAAAAATCAATTAGAACATATGTGATGCCAGCAATAATTATCGTCATAGTAGGTATCTTGACCATCACTACCAGACTTTGGTTGGTGGAGGCCTATTATATGCCCATAGCATTCATTATCATGCTACTGATTATGGTGCCTAGATTTATTGCCTTTGAAAGGTCCGAATTGCAGGCCAGAGAGACCATATTAATTGCTATTTTTGCAGGCCTTGCTACAGTAGCTAGAATACCTTTTGCAGGACTCCCAAGTATTCAACCCACTTCAAGTATTATTATACTAAGTGCTTTGATTTTCGGGCCAAATACTGGATTCATGGTAGGTGCCATAGCAGCACTTGCTTCTAATGTCGTACTGGGGCAGGGACCTTGGACGCCATGGCAGATGTTTGCATGGGGGATGATGGGATACATCATAGGACAATTGGCTATCAGAAACTGGGTTAAAAATCGTATAAGCTTATGCATATGGGGATTTACACTTGGTATTTTATATGGATGGGTTATGAATCTCTGGTTTCTTCTAGGATTTGTAAAACCAATTACTTGGGCAAGCGTGCTTACAGTCTATGGCAGTAGCTTTTATTTTGATTTGATGCATGGGTTATCAAACGCCATACTGATATATGTGTTATATAAACCTTGGCATAAGGTACTTGGCAGAATTCAATTAAAATATGGTCTGATTAATACGAAGTTAAAGTGAGGGATATATGATTAGTACTAGATGAGCATATTATGAAAAATCATAGTTGATATATTAACATAGCATTAAATTATAACAGAATGATGCATAGCTATAGTATTCGTCTAGAGCTAGCGGTCCATATGGCTATATCACTTTGATAATAATTCCTTAACCAGTGATTCCTGTTGGAACAATACGCAACCACCAGTATGTTCCTGAAGCAGGATTGAACTATCTTTAAGCTTTTGAAACAGCGGTGAACTTAGTGCCTCAAGTAAGGTCATATCTTTTAGATTACTATCAGAATAAGGTGAAAATGGACAAGGTTCTGCGCCACCATCAGGATTGATATGAAAGAATCCTCGTCCAGCTGCCAGACAGCCGCCTGAGCTTTTTTCATCACCAGGAAACGATATAACGACCATATCTTCATAAGTTTTTCTTATCTGATTCAATCTTTGATCCATTAGGATTCTAGCGTTGTCATCAAGAGCCAATTCATCTGACTGGCCGTCTATGGGTACATATTCAACAAAAACCACTAATTTACAGCCACGAGTATACAACTCATCAAGAAAGATGGTTGATGTGACGTTATCTATATTAGCCATACTCACGGTGATTGACCTACCATAAAATATGCCTTGAAGGTGCATGGCATCCATGGTTGTCATAAGTTGCTTATATATGCCATACCCTCGTCTTGTGTCTGTTATAGTTACGTCGCCTTCATTACTATGGACAGGTAAAAGTTTTCTGTTTTTATGAAATAAGGTCATATAGGTTTCATCGATCATTGTGCCATTGGTAAATATTGGAAATATGATGGATGGATATTTAGCTGCAGACTTAATCACATTTTTTCTAATAAGTGGTTCACCACCAGCAAGTAGTATAAAACCGATACCTAACTCAGTTGCCTCTTGAAATATACCAGACCACTCTATCACATCTAATTGTTGGGTGTTTTCGGTATCATTACAAGTATTGTTCGCTCTTGAATAACAGCCTTTGCAGTACAAGTTACATTTGTTGGTAATACTGGCAATTAGAAACGGTGGTATATGGGTACCAGTGCTATGTTCAACTCTACGTTTTTGCGCAACCTTAGAAGATAAAGCATATTGTGCTAAAAACAAGCTCATATTTGGTTTCTTCAATGATGCTCTTATTGCATTTTTAATAATCTTTTCGATACTGCTACTTAGATATGATTCTAATTCAAATGCCATGGCTAATGACTCCTTAACTTAATTTCCTAAATATATAGTAATACACTATATATAGACAAGCAATAGCGTTAATTCGATTCTAATTAAACTCTAATTAAATACGACGTATAAGTATTGATTGAATTCAATGTTGTGATTTCTTGGTGTATCTTCTTAATATAATTCTTTGGCACAATAAAAATAGTACATCCCTTCTAATCAAATTATAGGATGCACTATTAGCTTATAAGTTAACTTTTAAGATGCTAACCATGAGTATAATTACTTTGCGGCAACTTTTTCGATAATCTTCAAAATGGTTTTTACTGCCATCTCCATGGATTGAATAGGAATAAATTCATGTCTACCATGAAAATTATGACCACCTGCAAATATATTTGGGCAGGGTAGACCCATGTAACTAAGTCTAGCCCCATCAGTGCCACCACGTATCGGCTTGATAATCGGTTCTATCCCCAGTTCAATCATTGCCTCTTTTGCAATATCAACAATGTGATAGACAGGTTGAATCATCTCACCCATATTATAATACATATCTTTCATATCAAGCTCAACAGTACCTAGGCCATATTTTTTGTTCAAATAATCAACGATATTAATTATCAGTTCTTTCTTTTGTTCAAATAAATACTTGTCGTGATCCCTTAAAATATAGGCTGTTTCAGTATGGTCCACAGAACCTTTAATATATAGCTGGTGAAAGAATCCTTCATATCCATCTGTATATTGCGGTTTTTGTTCCTTTGGCAACATGCTATGAAGCTCTTGCATGATTTCCATTGAATTAATCATCTGATTCTTAGCGCTACCAGGGTGAACATTTCTACCTTGAATGGTAATTTTAAGATTGTTGGCATTAAAACTTTCAAATTCCAACTCGCCAATGGGACCACCGTCTAGAGTATACGCGTAATCAGCACCAAATTTTACAACGTCAAAGAAATTAGCACCTCTGCCAATCTCTTCATCGGGCGTGAAACCGATTTTAATTGTACCGTGAGGAATACCTGGGTTCTTCATTAATGTTTCTGCCATGGTCATGATTTCGGCGATTCCCGCTTTATCATCAGCACCGAGTAGCGTGGTGCCATCTGTCACAATTAAGTCCTGACCCACATAATCTGCTAGTTCAGGGAAATCATGAGGCGAAAGGATAGTACCCTCTATTTCATTAAGTGTAATCACATTGCCGTGATAATTTTCTATGATCCTAGGATTGATGCCTACAGTTGGTAAATCAGTAGCGGTATCAAGATGTGATATAAAGCCAATTGTATCTACCGATGTATCTAGATTGCTAGGTATTGTTGCCATTACATAACAATTCTGGTCCATATGTGCATCTGACACCCCTAAAGCTAGCAACTCATCTACAAGTAGCTGTGCCAGTACCTTTTGATTGGGTGTACTAGGACATACCTCGGAACTTTCATCAGAAGTTGTTGGTATCATAATATATTTCATAAATCTTTCAGTTACTGTCATTGTTTTCTCCTAACTAATATTGTCTATCGAATATGTGATTTTGTTCTAATACTATGATAACTAATTATTTGGGTTCTGACAAGCATTCATGTGCGTTATGTCAATAAGAAAGACAATGATCCATAACAATATTAGAAAATATTAAAAAAATATTAAATTATTGGATAAATATTGACACAATTAATGAAAGTGATATAATAATATTGTAATCAGCACTCGTCTAAGAAGAGTGCTAACAATTCAATCGCATTTATTTTAAGGAGGAATAAATATGTATTCAATGATTACTAATAACCGTAACAATTTGAAAAAGAACCGAAATATGTACAACATTGATAACCTAGTAGGCGGCTTCCTTGAGAACTTCTTTGATGAGGGGCTTTGGCCAGAACCTCTATTCAATCAAGCTGGCTTTAGACTAGATATACGAGATAATGGCGATGCTTATTTAATCGAAGCTGATCTACCTGGCGTAGAAAGGAGTCAGATTGACCTTGAGTACAAGGACGAACGACTTATGATTTTGGTTAATCAGGAAGAAGAAAAAAATGAAGACGAACCTCAATATATACATAGGGAGAGAATAGCTAGATCAATGGGTAGAAGCCTTTATTTGAAAGATATTGATGCATCAAGTATTGATGCTGAACTTAAAGATGGCGTGCTATATATTAAAGCATCAAAGACAGACAAGAACGCTAATACGTACAGGATTGAAGTGAAGTAATTGTAATAATCAGATAGACCGTGAAAACGACTTGAATAAAGAAGCCAAGACTAATTGGCTTCTTTTCTTATGATTTTATACCAGATTATAAACATGGTGGCACTATACCCGTATTGCAATATGAATTGTATGATTTCTGGCTTGGAATACCAACCCAAAAGCACATAAAGTGGTAAACCAATAAGACCTTCTTTATGATAAAATATGGTACCAGATACATCGTAAAGTTTGGTATATAGTATATTGTTTTCGCCTAATATTTCAAGAGTTTTTAGTGAGGACAAACCTTCGTGAACACTGTAACCGAGTAGGAAGCCTGCTTGAAGAATCAGGTAACCAAGTGTAATACTAAATATTAGCTTGAGATTAACCTTGATTAATGAATAATAAACCAATACAGAAAATATGAGTGCAAGACCTGTTCCTATCATTATCGAACCTAAAGTGTACTTGCCAGCAAAAGTAAAAGTCGCAATTTCAACACCTTCTCTGATTACCATCAATAAGGCAATACTAAATACACCAATTGGTGAGAGATTAGACTTTACCTTTTCATGCACATCACTAACCATGGTACGACCATGCTTCATCATCCATATAATGAAAGTAGTAACAAGAATCAGAGCAATCAGACTAGATATACTTTCCCATATCCCAGAGGTTTCCTCTAATTGATCAATAGATTTTGATACGATATATACAACTGCACCAATGCATAAAGACAAAAACACACCAATACCAGCCCCTGAAAGTACATATTTTTGAAAGCTTTTTTGATTGCTTTTTTTAAGATATTGAAGTATGATAACGATGATTAAAGAAGCTTCAAGACCTTCTCTAAATCCCATAATTGTTCCTGGTAATATATCAAACATATAGACTCCTTAACGATAACGATTATTAATATCAGCCAACTATGATTATAATGACATTCCAAGTATTTGTCAATTGCTTTTGGTTATTATGGAGTTTAAACACAACTTGTTAGGCACATATATGATATAATGAGGGTAATAAATTATGAAACAGAGGAAAGTTATGATACAGATTGGAATAAAACAACCATTAGAAGTGACGAAAGAAGTAGAATTTGGCGTATTTCTTAATTCTATTGGAGGCGAAGATGACGCCATATTATTACCTAAAAAACAAGTACCAGAGGGCACAAAGATTGGGGATGTAATTGAAGTTTTTGTGTATAGAGATTCAGAGGACAGAATGATTGCTACGACAATACCGGTTAAGATTGAGTTGGGTGAATTAGGGCTACTTACAGTCAACGAACTAACCCGAATTGGTGCATTCTTAGATTGGGGACTTGGAAAAGACTTGTTTCTTCCTTTCAAGGAGCAAAAAGGGCAACTTAAAGAAGGCAAAGCCTATCTTGTGGCTTTATATATAGATAAATCTGACCGATTATGTGCCACAATGAATATCTATGAAAAATTAGATGTGGATCATTCGTATAAAGTGGATGATCAGATTGAAGGTATCGTCTATGATATTAAAGAGCCATTTGGTGCATTTGTAGCCATTGATAACACATATCATGGATTGATTCAGGAAAAAGACTTATATGGTGATCTGCATATTGGCGATCCCGTTGAGGCAAGAGTGACTAAAGTTAGAGAAGATGGCAAGATAGAACTGAATTTAAAACAAAAAGTACATATTCAGATTGATCAGGATGTGCAGTTGATACTTGATCGACTAGAAGAGAATAAAGGTGTTCTTTACTTCAATGACAAGAGTAATCCAGATATGATTAGAAAGTATTTTCACATATCTAAAAAGGCTTTCAAAAGAGCAGTAGGTAGTTTGTTAAAAAGTGGCCGTATTGAGATTACAGAAGCAGGCATCAGACTTAAGCAAGATTTAGCGACACCAGTTGAGGTTGCTCCAGTTGAAGGTGTTGATTTAGAAGAGTTGGAAGTTGAAGGATCACAAGTGGAAGATGCTGAAGTGTAAGATTCAGATGAATAGATCAGAATTGGGGAAACCCTTATTATTGATTAATATGGTAGTGGTATCAGTAAGTATATTTAGTGCTGATATAAGTAATAATATAGGTAGTAATGTAGGTGTGCTTTAGGCAGTACTGTGGGTAGTACTGTGGGTAGTACTGTGGGTATCATTATTTGCGAGAATAGTGATACTTTTTTTGTTGTTCCAATATATTCTGGCTTCAGACATGTGTTGGATTTGCCATGAGATACCAATGATAGGCTGTCAAAAGGCCCATTGTATATAGTTAGAAGGTAATAAGGATTATATATAATGACCAAGGCATTTCATATTAAACAGTTACTGCTTGTATAAAATTATTAAAATAATGCGGTATATTTAGTAAAAAATCCCTTGATAA
>JAQICP010000443.1 GCA_027858555.1 Vallitaleaceae bacterium | reverse complement strand
CTATCACTGGTACTAACACTACTCGGTGCTACAAGTTATGCAGAAGAAGTTATACCACCTGTAACTACTGCTACACCTACAGCTACTGTCGTTCTTACGCTCAGTGATACTGATTCAATTGTCTATACTGTAGATGAAGATGGCACTATCACTCGAATTGAAATTATTAAAGAAGGCGCAGATACTGAAGTAATTGAAGGTGTTTCATTAGGTGAAGCTACTTTGATTGATCGGATTACAGCTGTGATAGACAACTTAACTGAAGATGCTACTACACCAGCAATTAATGTGACATCACAAGATGAAGTCTTGTTGACTGATTTAGGTGTTGTAATGGTAAGTGAATTTGGTGATATCGTCGAAACCACACTTGAGGTAGCAGATGAAGAAACACCAGATGAGGATACCCTTGAAACCGAAGATAGCACACCAAATAATGAAAGAATTGCAGAAAGATTTGAATTGGCACTGACATATGGTATAACACATGGCAAGATGAATCTACTCCAAAAATTAGATCGATTCTCAGAAGATGACATTGATTTTGAAGTATGGGCAGATGCATCTGTTCGAGATATCATGAAGGCTATAAAAGAACTCCGAAAATCTAACAAATTTGGTCAAGAAGACCCAATTGAAGATGCTATAAAAGTCACCCTACCATTAGAACCATTAGACACAATTGAGTCTATTACTAGCCAACTATCTGACTATGACTTTGACTATGATTATGATAGCAACCATGCTAATGACCATGACAATAATGGTAATAATAGTAATAACGGTAATAATGGCAACAATGGTAATAATGGTCGTGGTAATAAACATTAGTTGTGAATTTTATTGAAAAGTACTTTATTAGTGCATACTTGCATATATTCAAAAAAGGGGTTATATAATACTGAAGTGAATCCTAAAAACAAGACATTAATATGTATACACTATTAAAAGACTGAGTTCTGTATTTTACAGGACTTAGTCTTTTAGTTTTGTATAACAGCTATTTTTCTCAAAGATACTACAGATCCTACAGATAGATTAAGTGATATTCAATTACTATATACACCTAGGGTACTCAATACAGATCTCTTGATTTTATATAATGCCCATGGTTATTTTAATTATGATTATCAATAGTTCACAACCCCAAATACTCGCCCAAGGTCATGGGACCAATAGAATCTATCTTAATGCTCTCCAGTGCAATATATGATATGCCAACCACATCATCTCTTAGAAACGCTTTGTTTTTTAGGATAGTATACATGTTCTCTGAAATGATATCATAGCTCAAACCATCCTCTAATGAACTGCTCCAAGCGAAGTCGTTATTCATATCATCATAACCAAGTGCTCTCATTATGAAAGTCATATAATCCCTTGCCTGCATCAGATGATCACTACCGAACTCACCACCGCCAATTCCCAAGGTCAAACCATTCTCATAAGCATAATTCACATAACCTCTTCCCCAATCAGGTACATCTGTAAAATAGCTAACATTGTCATTTAAGGCTAACGCTTCTGCTTCTTTGCCTATCAATCTAATGAACATAACTAACCCTTCTAATCTAGTTGGTTGTCTGTCTAATTCGTAACCATTATTGGTGCCTTTGAACAAATCCAATTCGTTCAATACTTCTGCATAGTAAAAATTATTCTGCTCCACTAGATTAGTATTAAATTGATCCACATCAAAAAAATTAACTTCATATGTCACACTCGTCTCATTGCCATCATTGTCATACAATCCTGAAATAGTAACTTTGTATGTCTGTCCATCTATATAATGCTCACCATCAGGTCTAAACACTATATTAAATGGTACCCCATAGTTAGTCGTATCCACATTAAAATGTTCGCTTCCAATATAACTTTTACCTTGATAGAATTCATTAATGCTACCAGTATCCATATTCTGTAACAATACTTTAATCTCACTAGTACGGTCATTGTCATATAATTTATCATTCAGACTAATTGACCACGGCATATTATCACTAAAAGCATTGGTTGGAAATGCACCTGAACCTGGCCATGCAACATAATCATAACTACCATCATATTGCCATATCTGATTGTAACTATCTCCAAATACTTTAGCTGCTGAATAATTGGATGTCTTGCCAAAGCCAACTTTTTCCATAGCAGGATTAAGTAGCCACCTTCTATGGCCTACGCTATCCACATTACTACTGGAACTATCATCTATATATCTCCACAGATCCTTAACTAGTGAGCTTGAATAACTTGACCACGCAAGATTACTGGTTCTTGCACCTAGGGCCCCTATGTCATACATGCTTGATGACATACCACTAGGTTGCGCTGGATTATGACTTAACTCCTTGTTAACACCATTAACTAGCGTAGCATGTTGGGCTATAGTATTCCATGAGTCTAGCAGACTGACATTGTCATCTAGATGTGCTAAGAATCTAATGTAATTAAGGGTTAAAAGTGCATCATTAAGTGGTTCATCTTTTATCTCACCTGCTCTATAAGGTGAAGTAATGCTTGGACTTATGTTATATATCTCACCTGTGTACCTACCCTTAAGCATCTCTTGGTAATATGTATTGATCTCGTATTTCCTAGAAAACAGATCACTAGCAACTATAACTTCTTCTTCATAACTATCTGTTATAATCACATCTACTGCTCTAATATTGAGTGTAGAGAGTATAAGGCTGAGAGCTATTACACGAACCAGTATTTTTTTAATATATTTCATCTATAGTCTCCTTTACATATACAAGCAAGTCTTGCTATATCAACTATTATATCACCTTTTAAACTATTAAACTCTAGGAATACATGAGTGGCTTTAACAGCACACATAAATACTTCTTTTCTATCGACCCATAATATCCTGTACACGTTTCGGATAATCTGTAATAATACCATCCACATCATATTTCAAAACTTCCTTAATGTTCACTTCATCATTAACCGTCCACACCCACATACTACGCCCTTGTTTATGTGCATTTTTTATAAAAGCTTCTGATAGCATACTTTGTTTTATGGTATAGAAATCCACATCAAGAATATTCGAATTCCCCGCCACTGCGTATAATATCTGTCCTACCAAAATGCCACTATTAAGTTCTCTAACCTCACTCAGTGCCCGATAGCTAAAAGACTGAATCATACATTGTTCCACCATATCGTGTTCTTCTATGAGCGAGACTAGATTACCAATCATTTCTTGATTGTAGCTATAAGTTTTTATTTCAATAATCAAGCGTGCTTTGTCTTTTACAAGGCCAAGTACCGCATCAAGGCTGGGGATGTGTTCTCCTAAATGTTCTTCTGCATATGGATAGCCAATAATGATTTGTTTAAGTTCTTCATAAGTTAAGTCTGAAACTTTCGCATTCACACCGGCAACCCGCTGCAAATTCGAATCATGATTCAGTACGATGATACCGTCTTTAGTCATCTGCACATCAATCTCTAGGACTGTCACGTTTTTGTCAAGAGAGTTTTGTATGCTGCTCAATGAGTTTTCAGGTCCTACGATACCACCACCACGATGGGCTGCAATTTCCACATTCCATCTTAATATGTCTTCAGTTGCAGTATAATTCATTAAAAATGTTATTGTTAAATAAACGGTTATTACCGCCAAAATCAAATACCTTCTAGACTTAAGAAATCTATTGATGCCACTTTCTATCTTACCCAAAAATTTGTTGTGCCCTAGTATTAGACTGTCTTCAATCTCTTCACCCTTCTGCCTTCTGATTCGATAAAACAAGCGGGTAATCCACAAAATATTGACCGGTAGAATAAATATAGTGAACCCAAAAGTCAAATATCCAGTTAGTGTCATCAAGTATTTTTTAACCAAGTCACTTTGCATGGGCTTCGTCAAAAATGAAGGAATATGATTAATAGTAGAAATCAACCACACACCTAGCCCAAAAACAACCACATTAAATATAAACAGGTATAGGATTATTTTCAACTCATTCCTTCTGGTTAATCTTTGGCTGTTTTTGATGGCTCTTCTGGATGGTTGTTTTTCAATTACAATGTAATGTATGGTAAATATCCATCTGAGTACCAGGTAGATTGCAGCAAGAAACCCCATAGCATATAATAAGGTAAACCAGTTGGGTTCTATAAATCGCATTCTTATCCATATAGGAATGTTCGTATTTTTAAGTAACTTAGATGTTAATGGTGAATCAACCACCAGTATCAAAAAAAGCAATAAAAGCATAATTTGAATAACACCTAATCCAAAGATTTTTGGAATTCTTCTTACGGTGATCCCCAAGGCATCTGATATTGTAACCGCTTGATCAAAATACTGCTTTTGGGCAATGATCACCAATACGCTAATCTCAATAAAAACAATAATAACAGAAATAATTGCAATCACTGCTATTCCCAAAATTCCTTGGTAGTTAATGCCCAACGTAAAGATATCTTGGTTAAGCAAAAAACTGATTCCCAAAGACTTCAGTGTTCTATTGAAAATAGCTGTAATAATGGGCACAAAAACTAATCCAGTTAGAAAAAAATAAATGAATTGAAAGGTAATTACTTCTTTATGCACTTTTTTCAAATCTTTCAAACTTTTTCTGAGTAATTCAAACATACTTAAACCTTCTATTGCCAATTATACCATTAATACAATCTAAGTTGCCTATCGATGTAAGACACCATTAGTCGCTCTTTAATCACATCATCTGCCGCCACCTGCCCTATTAATAAAGGTGAATCTGGGTCATGCTTTTTCATATTAGCAGCTACCAGCCCTTCATTATGATTGGCATAACAATAGATACAACCGTTACCGCAAGTATTGTAGGCACCAATATCAATACTGCTAACACAGCCACAGTAGGCTCTTTGATTTTTGTCCTTCTCCACTGAAAGTGGTTGACCTATGATTTCTGATATTAGCTGATCATCGATACATCTACTATGATCTATGCCCACAGGTGATAGGTCAATCGCCTCTGCACAAGTCAGGATGGTCATATCATAGGTGCGCCCTATCCGACTAAGACCTACGCCTATCTGGAGCATCATTTCTGAACTAATGGGCAGTGCTCCTATGGCTTTCATCTGCTTATCAGTCTTAGCGTAATCATCAACAAAACTTATCACACATTTCTTCGTATACCCGGCCAGCTTCTTCGCAATCATCTCAAAATTCTTCAAGTGACTTGCCACTGTTAACTTACTGGTTATAATAATTGGATCATAGCGCCATATGATCTTATGCCTCCCAATGGTTTTGGATAAGGCGATAAAAGAGGCGATCACCTTCTCTACATCCGGTACATGCTTTTCTATATCTAGCACTTGCTTCTCTATTTCAGGTGCATGACTCTCTATTTTCTCATATTCAAAACTACCTTTATGTATCATGTTCTTATAATCATTAATCGTCACTTGAAAATAATAATTGTAGCCACTAAGTTCAGACAATCTAGGTAATATATTTGATGGATTCTTAGTCCAAAAAACAAAGCAATCTACCACATCTTTCGTCAATCTGACCGAAGACACTTGATGATAATTCATTGGATTTCTGACTAAGACATGGCCATCACGCAATCTGTTAAAAAACCAGTCCGCATACCACGTCGGTATATCTGTTCTTCTACTTACGCTAATAATCATAGACACCTTCCAACCTTGCATCATTTCAAAATCGCATTCAATTCATACAAAAATAATCCCTTATCACAATGATAAGCGATTACTATAATCTTAGCAACAATATTTAATGCTTCACTAAACCAACTAGTTGTACTATTGGCGAATTTTACCAGTATCAACATGACTGGTACTTCCACGAGGACCCCAACAATGGTTGCCAGTGCTACCGGACTGTCTGCACCAAACACAGCGATAGCAACCGCTACTGCGAGTTCAAAGAAGTTAGAGGCACCAATCAGTCCAGCCGGAGCTGCAATACTATGCGGTAATTTTAATAGCCGACTTGCGCCATAGCCTATCCCGAATATCAGTACCGTTTGAATAATTAAAGGCACTGCTATTAATAGAATATGTAACGGATTGTCCAGTATAACCTGTCCTTGAAATGAAAATATGATCACTAAGGTGAGTAATAAACCTGTTATGGTGATGTTATTGAACTTTGGCAAGAACTTCTCATGGAAATAAGTCGCGCCTTTGTTTTTAATCATCGTATTTCTAGTAACCACGCCACCTATCAGTGGTATTACCACAAACAATGCAACTGATAATAGCAATGTGTCCCACGGAATCGCAATGCCACTAATGCCCAGTAGAAATGCAACAATCGGTGTAAAAGCTACCAGTATGATCAGATCATTGGTTGCCACTTGAACCACCGTATAAGCTGCATCACCTTTTGTCAGATGACTCCATACAAATACCATAGCTGTACACGGTGCTGCACCAAGTAGAACCGCACCTGCTAGATAATCAGTTGCCAAGCTTTCGGATATCCAAGGTGTGAATAGCACATTAAAAAACAGATAGGCAATACCAAACATGGTAAATGGTTTAATGAGCCAATTGGTAACCCAAGTGACAAATAATCCTTTCGGATTTTTACCCACGTTCTTAACACTTTTAAAATCCACCTTCATCATCATAGGATAGATCATAAGCCATATCAAGATGGCAATCGGTATGGATACATTCGCATACTCGAATTTACCTAAAAAATCTGGTATGGCCGGTATGAACTTCCCAATTAACACACCTAGTACCATACATAAACCTACCCAGATGGTTAAATACTTTTCGAAAAAACTGATACCTTGTAACTTCTGTTTTGATTGCTTTTTGTTACTCATGTTAGTCCTCCTATTCATCACAAGCACAACTTGCTTGATAATTACTGTCACGTCTAGTTAACATCTCTAGTAGATTAATCGCATCTTCTGTTCCCTGTAGGGACAAATCATAGTATGTCCATTTACCTTCTTTTCTCTGACTCACTATGCCATTTTCAACTAATATCTTCATAAATGATTACTCGGTGCCTATGCTTAAAATGCCCAATTGCCTTTCTCAAACAACTTAAAAGCTTCTCCATCTTTCGTATAGGCCGTGATCTCTAGCTCTTCGCTACCAACCATGAAGTCCACATGAATCTTACTATCATTAGCACCCAACTTTTCTAGTTCTTCTTTACTAAGATTTTGTCCATTCTCAAACGTTTTAGAATAAGACATACCAAGGGCAAAATGGCATGATGCATTTTCATCAAACAAAGTGTTACTAAATAAGATGCCTGTGTTAGATATTGGTGAATCGAATGGCACGATAGCCACTTCGCCAAGGTAACAAGAACCATCGTCTGTGTTAACTAAGTTATCAAGTACTTCTTTACCCCTCGCTGCATAGTAATCAACTACTTTTCCATCCTTAAAGGTGAACCCGAAGTCTTCCACTAACTTGCCTTGGTAACTAAGTGGTTTAGTAGCTTTAAGGGTACCATTTACTTTCTTATAATGAGGTGTTGTAAATACTTCTTCTGTAGGCATATTAGGCATAAAATCAACACCTTTTGTTGACTCAGATGCGCCGCCTTCCCAAGTATGATTAATGCCAAGATATACTTCTAGGTCAGTGCCTGGTCCTTTATAAACCAATTTTTCAAACTGCTTGGATGTTAAAAAGGCTTCCTTGTCTTTAAGGAAAGCGTTATGCTTTTGCCACGCAGCTACTGGGTCTTCTTGATCAATTCTTGTCGCGGTAAATATATTCTCCCATAACAGACCAATAGCTTCATCTGGTGTTGCCTCTGGAAATACTTTCGTAGCCCAAGCCTCAGACGGCATTGCCACTATGGTCCATTTTGTAAAACCATTCATACGATACGCCATTAAAGGATAGGTAGCTGTTGAACGTACTTTTGAATCCTTACCTACCAGTTCAGAGTCAATATTTTTGAGTAAATCCGGATTAGTTGCAATAACCGCCATATGCTGATACCCGTCTATATACATCGCTTCTATGGCATCAATCTTCCACTGTGGGTATTCTTCAAATACATAATCCCGGCCATTTTCATATCTAGCTATGGTCATATCCTCATCTGTTAACATGAATTCTATGTTTTTCGCACCTGCCTTATAGGCTTCCGCTGTTATTAATCTAACTAGTGGCAACGTCGCTTCATTACCTGTGATGAGAATACTTTCCTTCTCTTTTAGATTAACACCCACCTTAACTGCTAATTCTGCATACTTCTGTAATTTTTTTTGAAAATCTGTCATATTGTGCCTCCTTTAGTTCTATTCTGTTTTAAGTATAGAACATGGTGTTTGTATTGTCCACCTGACTTTCCGTTCCAGGATAAGACCGAATCGTACCTCTAGTTTACGTTTCCCTCAGAGAATTATGCCGTGTATGAAAATTCTATTTTTTGATGAGCACTTTCCTAAGCCATCAAAAATACTCTCCACCATAGTAGGCAAAGAGCATCATGTGTATAATATATCTATTTATATTTCAACCATATACTTCAGATCTATACATCACCTTCATACATTAGCTTCTTACTTCAACGATATAATTCAACTTCTTACTTCGAATTAATATTTAGCTTTTATATATAATCATTTACTTAGGTAATATAGCTGTTTTATTTCCCATGTATGGTCGAAGTGCTACAGGTATGCTCACAGAACCATCGGCGTTTAAATTGTTTTCCAGGAACGCTATAAGCATTCTAGGTGGTGCAACAACGGTGTTATTAAGGGTATGGACATAACCTTTGCCCTCTTCTCCAACATATCGAATCTTTAGTCTCCTTGCCTGTGCGTCCCCAAGGTTTGAACAACTACCTACTTCGAAATACTTCTGTTGTCGAGGTGACCAAGCTTCTATGTCCACTGATTTCACTTTAAGATCAGCAAGATCGCCTGAACAACATTCCAAAGTTCTAATAGGTACATCAAGTGTTACAAACAGATCTACCGTGTGCTGCCATAATTTATCATACCAAGCCATACTATCTTCTGGCTTACAGACAACGACCATCTCTTGCTTCTCAAATTGATGGATTCTGTAGACGCCTCTTTCTTCGATACCATGGGCACCTTTTTCTTTTCTAAAGCATGGTGAATAACTGGTTAAGGCATGTGGTAAGGTATCTTCTTGTATGATTGAATCGATGTATTTTCCAATCATAGAGTGCTCGCTTGTACCTATTAAGTACAGGTCCTCGCCTTCTATCTTATACATCATAGATTCCATCTCTGCAAAACTCATGACACCAGCTACAACATCACCCCGAATCATATAAGGTGGAATGCAATATGTAAAGCCCCGGTCAATCATAAAATCTCGTGCGTATGAAATAACAGCTGAATGTAGTCTGGCAATGTCACCCATCAAGTAGTAAAAGCCATTACCAGCGACTTTTGCTGCGCTTTCAATATCAATACCGTCGAATCTTTTCATAATATCTGTATGATATGGTATTTCATATGCCGGAACAAATGGGTCACCATATTGCTCTAGCTCAACATTCTCGCTATCATCTTTACCAATAGGTACACTGTCATGTATGATACTCGGAATCTGCATCATAATCTCATTGATTTTCTCAGCCACACTTCGCTCTAGCTCTTCTAGCGCTTCTAACCTAACGGCATTATCAATAACCTGTTGCTTGATAGCATCGGCCTCATCTTTCTTCTTAGCAGCCATTAAGGTACCAATTTCTTTAGAAAGTGTTTTTCGGCTTGCTCTGAGTCCATCTGCTTCTTGTTGTGATTCTCTTCTACTTTGATCAAGTTGAATGACTTCATCTACAAGACCCAATTTATAATCTTGAAATTTCTTTTTTATATTCTCTTTTACGATCTCAGGGTTTTCTCTGACAAACTTAATATCTAACATATCTATTTCTCCTTTTTTGTTCGAACTTTCCTACAGCAATAAAAAAAGCACTCCCACCCATACCATAATTCATAAGGGACGAAAGAACTCCGCGTTGCCACCCAAATTGCCAAGTCTTACGACTCGACCACTCAAAGATACGATAAAGGGTATCAGCCTTAGGTTCTAACCTATAGCTCCGAAAATGGAAAGATTAATCATTTCACCGATTCACACCACCCATCGGCTCTCTGTAGAAACTCACTAATCGTAGTTTTCATCATCACTAGCACTTAACTAATTACTTATTTTTATACATTATAACTTTTTCTCTAGGAATTTACAAGTTATTTCAGAATTTTATTGCTGTCAAAGAGACAAAATGAGTATATTTCAAAACTATTTATTAATATATATGGCAGTTCTTGAATATGTTATAAAATTATCTATGTTTCTATCTGTATAATCATGTGATATAATTG
>JAQICP010000402.1 GCA_027858555.1 Vallitaleaceae bacterium | reverse complement strand
TATTAAAATAAACCATATGAATGGAGGTATAGAAAATGAAACATCAAGTTTTTTATTTATCAGGCACAGGAAACACAGAAATGGTTGTAGAATCCCTAAAAAGCGCGCTAGATACCATTGAGTTGCTATCAATTTTTGGAAAATCAAATGTCAAAGTAGACGGAAGCATCGTAGGATTTGCATTTCCGGTTCATTCTCTTGGATTACCAAGAATAATGGCTGAATTTATTGAATCTGCAGACTTGGAAAAAGTAGATTATATGTATGCAATAGCGACAATGTCTGCAGGATATGGTGTAGCATTTGAACAAGCTACCAAAATTCTAAAGAAAAGAGGTAAGATGTTGTCTGCAACTTTTGCTCTTGCAACAGGGGGCAATAGTAATTTGTTTGTAAAAATACCAGGGACAACTCCCATGTTGCTTGAAGAGGCGTATGAACAACGAGAAAGTGATATACAAAAGAGAATTCAAAAAATTGCGATGACAATCAGACTAAACGAAACGCACAAAGAACCTGATATCAAATGTTCCTTTAGAATTATTTCGAATCTTGCTAATAAAGCTTTTGTTAAGAGGCTACCTAAATTTGCCAGTGGATTCCATGTTGATTCGGCATGTAATCAATGTGGCATCTGTGCGAAGCATTGTCCTGTCGGAAATATTGAGATGACCGGCGAAGTACCTAAATGGAGAGGAAAGTGTGAGGCCTGCCTGAGATGTTTTAACATTTGCCCGAAGCAGTCTGTTCAATTTGGGAAAATGGATGATGATAGAATGCATCAGCGTTATAAGAAGTATTTGGATATAAACGCATTTGATGGTTGAGTGTGCTTTTACCATGGTTGCCGAATGACACTACAATTCTATGGCCTTGTTGTTTAAATGCGTATTGAACAAAGAACCCTCTTAAATAATAAGGCTGGCTATTAGTATAAGAATAAATAAAGACTATATTCAAAATCAAACTAGTAATTAATTCGATAGGTATCTCTATATCCCTTTGGGGTAAAGAAGGTACCTTTTTTAAATGCATAAGAAAAGTAAGATGGATCATGAAATCCAGCATTATAACATATGGATTTAATAGAGTCATTTGTGCTGACCAGTAGATCCTTGGCTTTTTCAATGCGTTTTCCTAGAACATAATTGTTTAAAGTGATACCAGCCAATTGCTTGAATAACTGATGAAAGTAGATAGGGCTGAGCTCAAAATATAAGGATAGCAGTTCAAGGGACAGGTTATTTTCCAGGTGAGTATCTATATAACTTAGAGCCAATCTGATAAGGTCAGCTTTTGGATGCATGTGATTTTTAATCTGATTCATTTCCTTATTCAGGTGATACAATATATGAATCATGAGGGCATTCATGTAGAGCATAGAACCTGGATGTGGATTCAAATAAGCGTTATAGATTTGCCTAAATTGAGATTCATAGCTTTCAGAATGATTGGAATGATATAGAACCTGAAGGTCATCAAGCAATATATGACTGACTACAGGCTGGAAACTTTTGATGTCTTCAAGCTGGTAGGAACCCTCAAATATACGAGATGAGGGTGTGGCTTCAAAACAGATAACGTATGAGTTATAACGACTACAGCCTTTGGTTTTTTCACCAGGTCTTCTAAATATGATATCGCCTTTAATTAAGTTCATACGTACATCATTATGAAGCATATAGCCATCTTCACTATCGGTAATGACTTCGATTTCATAATCATAGATAAAACGTTCCTCTAGCTGATTATGTGGTGCAATATTCATCCCGATATAATAACTGGCAAATACAATTCTTGGATTAAGACTATTCTCATCTAAATGCATCATTAAAAACCCCTCCTAAAAGAGTATAAATATACTAAAATTGATAAGATATATATATATACTAATATAAAAGTCTATTAAAATCAATACTGAATAAAACAACAATAATAATATATCTATATAATACCAAATATATCGGGATTGATTTAATAGTCACACACATTTATAATGAACATAAGACAATAATCATAGAAGACTATAAATAATCACGGAGGAAATAGTATGCATTTATTTCAAGATATGACATTATCATTCGAAGAACGGGTTAAAGATTTAGTTAGTCAGATGACTCTAGATGAAAAGGTTTCTCAGATGTTACACTACGCACCAAAAATTGAAAGATTAGGCGTGCCTGCATATAACTGGTGGTCAGAAGCACTCCATGGCGTAGCTAGAGCTGGTGTTGCGACTGTATTTCCACAAGCAATAGGCATGGGCGCAACTTTTGATGAGAATTTAGTTTTTGAAGTAGCTAATGTTATTTCAGATGAAGCTCGAGCAAAGCACCATGAATATGTACGTCAAGGCGACCATGATATCTACAAGGGATTAACACATTGGTCACCTAATATTAATATATTTAGAGATCCAAGATGGGGAAGAGGCCATGAGACTTATGGTGAAGACCCATACCTAACATCACAACTAGGACTTAGTTTCATTAATGGTTTACAAGGTGATGATGACAAGTACCTTAAGATTGCAGCTTGTGCAAAACATTTTGCAGTTCATAGTGGACCAGAAGGTGTACGTCATTCTTTCGACGCTGTTGTAAGTAAAAAAGATCTATATGAAACTTATCTGCCTGCTTTTAAGACTTGTGTTATGGATGGTAATGTTGAATCAGTCATGGGTGCTTATAACAGGGTTAACGGCGAAGCGGCATGTGGCTCTAAGACTTTATTACAAGACATATTACGTGGCGAATGGGCATTTGAAGGTCATGTTGTTTCAGACTGTTGGGCAATATGTGATTTCCACTTGCATCATAAAATAACGAATACACCAGAAGAATCTGCGGCTCTTGCTGTAAAATCAGGTAGTGACCTGAATTGTGGTAAGACTTATGCATCTCTACTGTCAGCAATCGATCAAGGCTTACTCACAGAAGCAGACATAGATGTAGCAGTGACCAGATTATTTAATACAAGATTCAAACTGGGCATGTTCGATTCAGCGGATGCTGTAAGTTATGCTCAGATTCCTTATGAAATAAATGACCAAGAGAGTCACCATGCACTGTCACTCGATGCAGCTAAAAGAAGTATGGTTCTCTTGAAAAATAATGAGAATATACTACCTCTAAAAGTGGCAGCACTTAAGAATATTGCAGTTATTGGTCCTAATGCAGATGACGGGGTTATGCTACTTGGTAATTATAATGGTACGCCATCTAGAACAACCACACCTCTTCGAGGCATTCAAGACGCAGTTGCAGGTTCTGCTCGCGTGTACTATGCACAGGGGTGTGATGTCGAAGAAGATAAGGTTGAGAATTTGAGTTTAGTCAATGACCGTGTTGCTGAGGCTGTAAGTGCAGCTGAGAGAAGTGATGTTGCCATT
>JAQICP010000398.1 GCA_027858555.1 Vallitaleaceae bacterium | reverse complement strand
TGTAATTACAAGTTAACAAAACTATATATTAGAATCCCCTCTCATTATAGCCAACAAAAAAGAGAAATTCCCGTTTCTCTTTTTTGTTGTTCTTTTATATACTTCTGTTTTACCCCTTATTTACAATGCTTTTGGCATTCTAGGGATTTTTTCATCTAATAATATATATAGCCCTACTACTAGCCCAAACTTCAGCTATATACCTAAATATTCATTGATTACTTTAATCATTTCAGAACTTTTACACTCAGTTTTATGTAGCACCTTGGCACCTAGTATCTCACTAACGGCTCTTGGAAGACTAACTTTCGATAACGTTTCCATATCTTTAACTAACTCAAAATCATCTTTGCTATCGTAGGTAGCATCAATTGCATGCATCACACTTTTCGTAAATTTATAGGGACTCGCTGTAGAAACTATAAGCATCTTCTTAGAATCATTAGTTTCTGATCCGTATTTTTTAGCCACGCTATAACCAACTGCAGTGTGCGGGTCGAGCAGATAATTGGTTTCTGTGAAAACTTCCTTTATTGCCGTGTATGTTTCTTCATCGTCTGCAAAATTACCATAAAAATTGATTAAATTATGTTGCATCTCTTCGTCAATGTGATAGTACCCATTACGTACTAAGTCAGTCATCATATCTCTTGTGCTTTTAGGATTCATATCAGTAATCTCATATATCAAACGTTCTAGATTACTAGATATCAGTATATCCATAGATGGGGAACTTGTGAGAATAAAATCTCGTCTTCTATCATAGGTACCTGTATTGATAAAATCATATAGAACCTTATTATCGTTAGATGCACAGATCAATTGATTAAATGGCAGTCCCATGTTCTTCGCATAATAGGCAGCTAAAATATTACCGAAATTACCAGTTGGTACAGTTACGTTAATTGATTCACCGAGTGTTATATCCCCACTTTTCACCATACTTAAATAGGCATATACATAATAGGCTACTTGTGGTATCAAACGCCCGATGTTGATTGAATTCGCAGATGAGAATTGGTAACCATGTTCTGACAGTTTCTTCTTATAATTAGTATCATTAAATATGGCTTTCACGCCATTTTGTGCATCATCAAAATTACCATCTATGCCCACAACAAAAGTATTATCGCCTTTTTGTGTTAACATCTGATGCTTTTGGATTGGGCTCACCCCATCTTTTGGATAGAAGACAATAATCTTAGTCCCTGCAACATCTGCAAATCCTGCTAATGCCGCTTTGCCTGTATCACCAGAAGTTGCGGTTAAAATAACAATATCGTTCTCCAATTTCATCTTTTTAGAAGCGACTTTCATAAGATAAGGGAGTATTGATAAGGCCATATCTTTAAAGGCAATTGTGGAACCATGAAATAACTCCAAATAATGAAACGCTCCTTTTTTAACAACCGGAGCTATTATGGGGGTGTCAAATTTATCATCATATGCACTAGTTATACAATACATCAGTTCTTCTTTTGTAAAATCAGAATAGAATCTGCTCATGACTTCATAAGCTACCTCTTGATAAGTCATATCTAACATACTACTCAGTTCTATATCTAATGTGGGAATCTCACTGGGAACAAATAAACCACCATCACTTGCTAAGCCTTTAACAATGGCATAGGAAGCTTGAACTGATTCTTCTGCACCTCTTGTACTATTATAGACAACCATGTATTTACCTTCCTATTCTTTAATAACGTATATAATAACATATTGTAGCACCTATATCAATTCATAAAAACACTTATTATGATATGGACATATTAAAGTGATCAATAACCATCCGGGTTCTTTTTCTGCCAATTCCATGAATCCCTGCACATATCTTCTAAGGTATATAATGCTTGCCATCCCAGCACCTGCTCTGCTTTATGCGTATCAGCATAACAAGCTGCAATATCGCCTGGTCTTCTTTCAACTACCATGTATGGAACAGATACTTGATTCACTAACTCAAATGTGCTTATAATATCAAGGACCGAACACCCTTTTCCTGTTCCTAAATTAAACACATCATAGCCCTTTTGTTCCTCTAGTTGATTAAGTGCAGCAATATGCCCTTTTGCTAAATCCAGTACGTGAATATAATCTCTGACACCAGTGCCATCCGGTGTATCATAATCATTGCCAAAAACTGCCAATTTCACCATTTTACCAATGGCAACCTGGGTTATAAAGGGCAATAAATTATTGGGAATCCCCGATGGTTCTTCTCCGATTAAACCAGATTGATGAGCACCAATAGGGTTGAAATATCTAAGTGAGGTAATCTGCCACTTCGGATTGGATGCTGATAAATCCTTTAATATGTTTTCAATAATCACTTTAGAATTACCATATGGATTAGTAGCACTTAGTGGTAATGTTTCAACTAATGGCGATATACCATCTTGTCCATATACAGTAGCCGATGAACTAAATATTAATTTGTTAACTTGATGAGCTTGCATGACTTTGCAAAGATTGATTGTACTGGTCACGTTGTTTTCATAATAGGCTAGCGGTTTATCAACAGATTCACCCACTGCTTTATAGCCTGCAAAATGAATAACCGACTCAATCACTTCGTTATCGAACAATTGATTCAAACCAGCCTCATTCAATAGATTAAGTTCATAGAATTTAGGCTTTATACCTGTGATTTCTTTTATTCGATTGCACACTTCTGGTTTACTATTGGATAGATTGTCAACGATAATAACTTCATATCCTGCTTGAATTAATTCTACTGCTGTATGAGAACCGATATATCCTGATCCACCTGTTATAAGAATTGCCATAATACCCTCCTGTATCATTTATATCCTATATTATATAGGTAACTGTAATAAAAGCAAGTCCTGGTCTTCCAATCATGTTAATTATTAGGAATTAATTATTACTAAGCCATAGGCAGAAGAAAACGCAAAGACCTCTCCTACTGCATAAAAAAAGACTCCCATATAATATGGAAGCCAGAATATTTGTCTAGTATGCGAAAAAATCATGTACACCATGTTCCGCTACTTTTCTAAGGTGGTTATCAAACCAACTCACTGCATTGTCCGATGCAAGTGATCTAGCTACAAAAAACAGTGCACCATTAGAAAAATCCTCACCATTAAATGCGCGGGTCACAGCCTCTCTTGTACTATCAGTAATAGTAACTGATTCATATCTACCATCTTTTATTGGTGAAAACTGATAAACGCCACCAGATTCCTCATGTATGACATCATAGATTGAATCTGGAAAACCACTGCTATCCACTCTATTTAGAACAACATTTGCTACCATGATTTTTCCTGTCATATCCTCATTAGTTGCTTCAGCTTCTACTATTTTAAGCATCGATGTATAATCTTTCTCCGTATGCAAAATTGGTGTCGCCTCAATCAACACTTGATTACTTTGTGTCAAAAGACTGAGTTCTTCAGTACCGACTTCTATTGATACGAGTTCCGCATTATCGACCATATATCTGCTTTTGATCTCTTGTACCATTCTTTCGACTGGTACTTCAATAATGGATAAAGCCATTTCAGTTACTAACCCATTATCAGCAAATGATTGTTCTTCATTTATTGCTTCTACTATTTCTATATCCATATCATCCTTAGCGTCACCCATCTTAATCATGCCTACTGTGACTAGCATACTTGCAGTAATAATCATTATTGCAACTAAAACACTAGCTCTGATATTTTTCCTTTTAGTTCTTTCAGAATTATATGAAACTTTATTCGAAAGAAACATCATTATTTTTTTCATATTTAGCTCCTTTTATTTCCGTACATATCAACCTCATTACGCTTAGTAATTATAGGATAGTACATTTTCAAAGTCAACTGACCTAAAATGACTTTGGTAGTCTTATTTAATTTACGGAATTTTGTATACAATTGCATTGTACACATTGCCTAATATCTGATTGACCAATACTACTTTTTTGTGAATATTTTAGTTTTTCACTTACCCTTCACGGGTATTTAATAGTGACTAATACATCCCTAAAATACTAACTTAAGTATGATTATGTACTAAAACTACGATTTATATAGCTTTTAGCCATCAATATTCTATGTTATAATAAGGTTGATTTCCTATTGTTATGAAGTTGGAGGCCTTATGGACAAACTAAAAGGTGTGTTTTTAGCAAAAAAAAAGAATGGTGACGTATATTATAGGAGTTCTATAACCTATAGAAATAAGCATATCAGCTTAGGTAGTTATGTTAACCACCTTGATGCTCACCTAGCTTACTTGGATGCCAAGACAATTCTTTTTGATGGTAAATATAACTATCTGGATTACCGCAATGGTAAAATGCTAAAATATGAAAAGTGGATTATATTATGTAATTTCAGGGATAATGGTATATACATCAAAAACCCTATCTTCTTACATAAAACCTATTTTTCATACTTTCTGTACGAATCATCCGAATATAAATTCGATGTGGATGATCTGTTTTACTATTCAAATCTTAAGATTTTTAAGAAAGATGGCTATCTGTTTGTTAATGATTATGGGATGCAACTGAATATACTTAATCGATATGGCATTAAAAATTTTGCAGTCGAAGGTAAAGATTATTGTTTCATTGATGGTGATTCTACTAACTTTTCCAGACATAATATTCAAATTATTAATGGTTACTATGGCGTCGAACAAAAAACAAAGAAACATCATACTACTTATATTGCTAAAATTAATATCATTGGAAAACATGTAATTGGTGAATATGCAAGTGAAGTTGATGCAGCTATTGCTTATAATAAAACTGCTGATTTCATTAAAGACCATGAAATCAGCAGCAAACAATATCAATATAATTATATTATGGATTTATCAGTATCCCAGTACAAAACCTTATATGACAAAATTCGAATTCCAACGAAAATCCAAACGCTTATAAATCAGGTCAATATGCCATCCAATATCACTCACTAGTCCCTGAATCATCGACTTCATCTGGAACGTCTTCTTCAGGCTCTTCAATTATCATCTTGTATGAGGTATAGATTAGTCTGCCTTCTCTCTCTTCTAAATGAATCTGGTACGATATCTTCTCTTGGTCTATCCCTATATTAGGATCAGAAGACTTGAATTTAACTGTGTAGACAAAATCTGATGTTTTTAATATCTCAGTAATTTCAGGATCGTATAATTGTCCACCATCCACTGCTGGCATTAGATAATTATCATCTACATACGTTACTATATCACTATCTATCTTATGTATAATAAATGACTCATCAAAAAACAATCTAACCATCTCAGTTACTAAATTATCTGGTATGTACAAAACAAAATCGTTAGTATCAAAAAACAACTCGTTATACTCGTACTGATAGATGTATGAAATTGCAAATTTTTGCATATCTTCTTGTTTTATAGCATCTAACTCAGTAGATGGATTCCATAAATAATTATAATAAGCATAATCAACCATACTAATGATCTCTGAGAGTGTATTCTCATCAATATTGGCTTTTTTAATCACTTCGTCGTCGATAATAATAGACATTTCACTGGTTTCCACAACTGTGTCTTCATCATATACATCATCAGTCACAGAATCTGGTTCGTCAGATAGTGTTTCTTCAATAAGGCTATCCACATCATTAACCATGTCATTAGCATCTATTAGAACTTCTTCCACGCCAAGTGGTTGATCGTTTTCCTTGTTCTTAGTACATGCAGACATACCCATAATCAATATAAGCATCATACCAAATAAAAAGTGTTTTTTGATTATTCTATTGCTAAACCATTTATGTACCATTCTCTTGTTAGTAAGTCTCTTGTTAGTAAGTCTCTTGTTAGTAAATCTCTTGTTAGTCATTTTTTTATGTTTTGTTTCCATATTA
>JAQICP010000341.1 GCA_027858555.1 Vallitaleaceae bacterium | reverse complement strand
ATTTAGGAGCTGATTCTTTAGATTTATTTGAGTTAGTTATGTCAATTGAAGATACGTTTGGTGTTAAAATTCCTAATGAAGAGTTAGCGAATATGAAAACCGTTCAAGATGCGCTAAGTTACGTAGAAGCGCACCAATAATCAACAAGGAACCGAATAAAAAAAGTTCCTCCCTTTTTATTCTTGATATGGCAGGGGTTCTATCATAGCAGTAGAATCCTATGCTTATATCTTAAGCATAGGGACATTTTAGGGAAAGACATTGGATGAAACACTTAAGGGCATGTATTTAATGATTACAGAATTTTTGTAATGCGAATTGCAAAATGACGAAGGTTGGAATGATATGGGGAAAATAGGATTTATATTTCCAGGCCAAGGGGCACAATCGGTTGGTATGGGAAAAGATATTATAGAGAAGAACGAAAAAAGCAAAGCAATATATGACAAAGCAAATGCCTTACTGGATTTTGATCTAGAAGCCATCTGCTTCACAGACAATGACTTAATTAACCAGACTAATTACACCCAACCAGCCCTTCTTACGACTTCAGTAGCATTACTCGAAGCGATTAAAGATCAGGGCATTATACCAGATATGGTTGCAGGTTTGAGCCTAGGTGAATACGCAGCACTAGTTGCAAATGGGGCTATTACATTTGAAGATGCAATAGTGTTGGTAAGAAAGCGCGGCGAGTATATGGAAGCTGCCGCACAGGCTAGTGAAGGTGGTATGGCTGCCATAATCGGTTCGGATGAAGAGACAATCAAAGGGATTATTGATTCAGTTGATGGGTACTTAGGGATTGCTAATTACAATAATCCTAAGCAAATAGTTATTTCCGGGGAAATAAAAAGTTTAAATAAAGCTGTCGAGCTATTTACAGAAAAAGGTATTAAAGCGATACCGCTGAAAGTAAGCGGCGCATTTCACTCTCAATTAATGAAACCAGCAGCTGATGCTTTGGCATTAGCGTTAGAAGATATAACCGTAAAACCATTCACCACTGCCTATTATACTAATGTAACGGGCCAAGTGGTAATGGATAGAAAGCAAGTAAAATCACTTTTGGTAGATCAAGTAGTTGGGTCTGTCAGGTGGGAAGAAAATGTCGTTAATATGATTGCAGCAGGTGTAGATCTGTTTATTGAAATTGGACCTGGACAAACACTTAAGGGTTTGATTAAAAAAATAGACCGCAAAGCAAAAGTAATTAATGTATATGACCAAGAAACTTTAGATAACCTGATTATTTATATGGAGGAAAGATCATGAGCCAAAAAGTAGCATTAGTGACAGGCGGGAATACCGGAATCGGTAAAACAATTGTACTTACACTAGCAAGCGAAGGATTTGACATATTATTAAATTATGTAGTAATGGAAGAAGAAGCAATAAAAGTTAAAGAAGAAGTTGAAGGCATGGGCAGAACCTGTACGTTATTATTTGCAGATGTCAGCAATTATGAAGCAGTAGAATCAATGATGGAAAAAGCATTTACTGCAGGTCGAATAGACGTACTAGTTAATAATGCAGGTATTACGCGAGACCAATTACTAGTAGCAATGACTGAACAAGAATTTGACGCAGTTATAAATGTTAACTTAAAAGGTACGTTCAATTGCATGAAGCATGCTGCTAGAAAAATGCTCAAACAACGTGCAGGCAAGATAATTAACATGGCATCAGTTATTGGTCTTATGGGCAATGCTGGGCAAATTAACTACGCAGCATCAAAAGCTGCAGTTATTGGTATGACTAAATCAATCGCAAAAGAATTTGCACCAAGAAATATACAAGTGAATGCCATAGCACCAGGTTTTATAGAAACAGCTATGACAGATAAGATACCAGCAGAAGCTAGAGAGAAAATGATAGCAGAAATACCACTTAAAAGATTGGGTCAACCACAAGATATAGCTAATGCAGTAGCATTTTTAGCATCTGATAAAGCAGATTATATTACAGGTCAAGTACTTGTAGTAGACGGCGGTATGGTAATGTAGGACAATTCCTACAGCACAGGAGGATAACATGAGTAGAAGAGTTGTTGTAACTGGCATGGGAGCACTCACACCACTTGGTAATAATGTTCCCGATTCATGGCAGGCGATTAAAGAGAACAAATGTGGCATCGGTATGATTGACCAATTCGACACGACTGATTATGAAGTAAAAGTTGCTGCAAGCCTAAAAGATTATGATCCAAAAAATCATTTTGATAGAAAAGAATACAAACGCTTAGCAAAGTTTTCTCAGCTAGCAATAATTGCAGCAAGAGAAGCCCTTGCAGATAGCGGGTTAAACTTAGAGACAGAAGACCTTGAACGAATGGGTGTTATTATTGGTTCAGGCGTTGGTTGTTTAAGTACAATCGAAGAAGAGCATACAAAATTACTGGAAAGAGGTCCAAGTCGCGTTTCACCACTCATGGTACCTAAGTTTATTGCTAATATGGCAGCTGGTAATGTGTCTATTGAACTTGGTGCTAAAGGCACTTGTACATCTGTTGTTACTGCTTGTTCATCAGCAGGTCATTCCATTGGTGATGCTTATAGATCCATTCAGTATGGATCAGATGATATCATATTTGCTGGCGGTTCTGAAAGCTGTATTACACCACTTGGTGTGGCAGGATTCTCAAGTTTGACAGCTCTATCACTTAGTACGGACCCAATGAATGCTTCAAAACCTTTTGATAAGAACCGCGATGGTTTTGTCATGGGTGAGGGTGCCGGCATATTGGTACTGGAAGAATTGGAACATGCACTTGCAAGAGGCGCTAGAATCTACGCAGAAGTTGGTGGTTATGGCGCAACAGGTGATGCTTATCATATTACTTCACCAGCACCTGGTGGCGATGGCGGTAGCAGAGCCATGAAAAGAGCAATAGCTGACGCAGGGCTTACACCTGAGGATGTATCTTATATTAATGCACATGGTACATCAACAGAATATAATGATTCAATTGAGACAGAAGCCATCAAATTATGTTTTGGTGAAAAAGCATATCAGGTTCCCATTAGCTCAACGAAATCCATGGTAGGTCATTTACTTGGTGCGGCAGGAGCAGTAGAATCTATTGTATGTATCAAAGCAATTGGGGATAGTTATATACCAGCAACTATAGGTTATGAAACACCTGACGTGGCATGTGATTTAGATTATGTTCCAAATGTGGGCAGAGAAGCAGTTGTAGATGTAGCGATATCTAATTCACTAGGATTTGGTGGACACAATGTGACATTACTATTCAAAAAATATAAATAGATACTACTATTCTAATAGGAGGACTAACATGAATATTGAAGAAATCAAATCAATCATAGAAGCGCTAAAAGATACTGATTATAGTTATATAAAAATCAAGAATAAAGATACACTTATTGAACTTGGTAAAGACTCAGAAAATAGTTGTTGTGGCAGTCATAATCATGGCCAGCAACATGCACCAATGATGTACCCACAAATGATGCAATCGCAAATGCCTATACAACCACAGGCACCAGCAACAAACACAACCACAGTTGTCGAATCAGCTAGTTCACTGCAGGTAGATGACCCTAATATCTATATCGTTACATCACCAATTGTAGGGACATACTATGCTTCTTCAAGTCCAGAAGCGGATGCATTTGCAAAAGTCGGTGACGTGGTTAAAGCTGATCAAACCATCTGTATCATTGAGGCAATGAAATTAATGAATGAAATAGAAGCAGAAGTGAGTGGTGAAATTGTTGAAATACTTGCCAAAAATGAAGAGCCTGTCGAGTATGGACAAACACTATTTAAAATAAGAAAAGCATAGCTATCGGAGGGTTATATGTTATTGGACATTAATGAAATCAAAAAAATTATTCCACATAGAGCACCATTTTTACTAATTGATAAAGTTACAGATCTTATACCAGGCGAACGTTGTACAGCTTACAAGAATGTGAGTTTTAATGAGCCACAATTTATGGGCCATTTTCCAGAAGAACCAGTCATGCCAGGTGTACTAATGATTGAAGGCTTAGCACAAACAGGTGCGGTTATGATTCTATCATTAGAAGAAAACAAAGGAAAGATTGCCTATTTCGGCGGTATAAAAAGTTGTAAGTTCCGTAAAAAAGTTGTGCCAGGCGATGTTTTAAAATATGATATTGAGATTACTAAACTAAGAGGTCCAATAGGTGTAGGTAAAGGTATTGCAACAGTAGACGGCGCAGTAGCTGTTGAATGTGAATTAACGTTTGTAATTCAGTAAACCAGGAGGGTATTATGTTTGAAAAAATATTAGTAGCCAATCGTGGTGAGATTGCTGTTCGTATCATTCGTGCATGTCGTGAACTAGGTATTGAAACAGTTGCAGTATATTCAACTATTGATGCTGAAGCATTGCATACGCAATTAGCGGATGAGGCCATATGTATTGGACCAGCACAAGCTGGAAAAAGTTATTTAGATATTAAACAAGTCATTAGTGCAGCTATAATCACTGGTGCTACTGCCATACATCCAGGTTTTGGCTTTCTTTCTGAGAACCCAAGATTTGTAAAAGTATGTGAACAATCAGGCATCAAACTCATCGGACCGACATCAGAAATGATTGAGAAGATGGGTAATAAGTCTATGGCTAGAGAAACCATGATTGAAGCAGGTGTACCTGTTATACCAGGCTCTGAAGGTATCTTGAAAAATGCAGCAGAAGCTGTCAGATTAGCAAATACCATGGGATACCCAGTGATTGTAAAAGCATCATCAGGTGGTGGTGGTAAAGGTATGCGTGTTGCTTACAACGAAGCAGAAGTCATATCAGGCTTTGCCATGGCAAGTGCTGAATCTAAAGCTTCATTTAATGATGACCGATTATATATGGAAAAATACATTGTGGATCCAAAGCATATCGAATTTCAGATCCTAGGTGATGCTTACGGTAATGTGGTACATCTAGGTGAAAGAGACTGTTCCGTTCAAAGAAGACATCAGAAGATGGTAGAAGAAGCGCCATCAGTAGCAATCGACCCAGAACTTAGAGCTCAGATGGGTGCAGCAGCGATCAAAGCAGCTAAAGCTATTAATTATGAGAATGCCGGCACAGTTGAATTTCTCTTGACGGAAGACCGAAAGTTTTATTTCATGGAGATGAATACACGCATCCAAGTTGAACATCCAATAACTGAGATGGTGACCGGTGTTGATCTTATCAAAAGTCAGATAGAGATAGCGGCAGGCATCCCACTGACCATAACCCAAGATGATATTAAGATTACTGGTCATTCGATAGAATGTCGAATCAATGCTGAAAATCCTTCTAAAGGATTTAGACCTTCACCAGGTCTTATTACGAATCTGCATACACCAGGTGGAAAAGGTATTAGAATTGATAGTGCCATCTATTGTGGCTATAATGTACCCCCAACTTACGATTCAATGTTAGCGAAATTAATTGTTCATGGTGAAAACCGGGATGAAGCACTTGCAAAAATGCATAGTGCCCTTGGCGAATTCATTGTGGACGGCATAGATACCAATATAGATTTTCATTTTAATATATTAAGTGACGAACGTTTTGCATCCGGTAATTACAATACTGGTTTTATAGAAGCCCTATTAAATGATATGAAGAACAGTAGTGAAAACACTAGTAAACATGAGGAAGACTAATTATGGCTAATATATTTAAAAAAACAAAATACGTAAAAATGAATGTTGTGAGCAAACAAGAAGCACCTTCTGTGCCAAGCGGTCTTTGGGTGAAATGTAATAATTGTGGTGAAGTCATCTATAAAGAAGATTTTCATTCTAATCTAAAGATATGTGGATCATGTGAGAAGCATTTCAGGTTAGATTCTAGTACACGTATTAGCATGGTACTTGACGAAGATAGTTTTGAACCAATGGATGAGGACTTACAAACAAGAAATGTGCTGGATTTTCCAGGTTACGATAAGAAGATTAAAGGACTAAAGGAGTCTACCCATCTAAATGAAGGTGTTGTAACAGGCACTGGTGCCATTGATGGCAATAAAGTAGCTTTTGGTGTAATGGATTCCCGTTTTATGATGGGTTCTATGGGCGCGGTAGTTGGTGAAAAGATCACGAGACTAATTGAGAAGGCAACCGAGGAATCATTGCCCCTGATTATATTTACAGCTTCAGGTGGTGCAAGAATGCAAGAGGGTATCATATCTCTTATGCAGTTGGCTAAGACTTCAGCCGCACTTTCCAGATTTAATGATGCGGGTGGTTTGTATATTACAGTACTCACTGATCCTACTTCCGGTGGTGTTACAGCAAGCTTCGCAATGCTCGGTGATATCATACTGGCAGAGCCTGGTACATTTATAGGATTTGCTGGACCAAGGGTTATTATGCAGACGATTAAGCAGGAATTACCAGAAGGCTTCCAAAGAGCTGAATTCTTGAAAGAACATGGTTTTGTGGATAAGATAGTAGCTAGAGCAGAGATTAAAGAAACCTTGAGTCAATTGCTTATGCTGCATGGATTTTAGAGAGGTAGGGACATATGAAAGCATGGGATAGAGTTCTAAATGCTAGAAATGTGAATAGACCATTATCATCAGATTACATCAAAGCCTTATTTGATGATTTCGTAGAATTACATGGTGATCGTTTATATAAAGATGACGCTGCTATCATAGGTGGCATAGCTACCCTAGGTGGTATGCCAGTGACCGTCATTGCACAGGAAAAAGGTAAAAATCTTAAAGAAAAAGTAAGACGTAATTTTGGCAGTCCTAATCCAGAAGGTTATCGTAAATCACTCAGATTGATGAAACAGGCTGAAAAATTCGGGCGTCCAATTATTACACTTGTAGATACCCAAGGCGCTTATTGTGGACTTGGTGCAGAAGAGCGAGGACAAGGCGAAGCCATTGCTCGTAACCTGATGGAGATGTCTAGTTTAAAAGTACCAATTATAACTATCGTTATTGGTGAAGGTGGTAGTGGTGGTGCTCTAGCGCTAGCTGTTGCAGATCGAGTATGGATGCTTGAGAATGCAATCTATTCTATCCTTAGTCCTGAAGGTTTTGCTAGTATTCTCTATAAAGATAGTACAAAAGCTAAAGAAGCGGCTGAGGTTATGAAATTAACAGCCCAAGATTTATACGAATTAGATGTTATTGAAAAAATAATAGAAGAGCCAGGTGCTGGTGCTCATGAGTCGTTTGAGGCGATAGCTCTAAATATCACTGCCCTTTTAATAGAAGAGATATCTGTACTGAAGGCAATGCCAATAGAAGACATGCTAGAGGAAAGATATGCTAGATATCGCAAGTTTTTATAATTTACTATAGATACGATCTGCAGGAAAGTGCTCATTAAAAACCTAGAACTTGCTATGAGAACAATTTCACTACGTGAAACATGTACTGGACACCTTGTTCTTCCATCAGTTATATGACTAGAATATCATGTTGTAAGAAGATACCTGCAGCTTTCCCTGCATTAGATTCTTTGACCAATATGTAATCGGTATCATAGGTTGATATGGCGAAAATACTGATATGTGCTTCTGCCAGCATAGTTGAAAGTTTCGACAAGATTCCGATTAGTGAAAAATCTAGGGGTCCAAGTATTTTAAAACAGCGCCAATCCCTTTCAATAATGCGAAAGCGCGCTAATTCAGTGCTCACATCTTGAGAAATTACAATGGATATTTCATCATCTGTTTTTGTAATAGAATAAAAGTCATGAGAAAACACCCATGTAGGCACCAATTCATCAGGTTCTATTTTGATGATACTAAAAAATGGTTCTAAAAGCTTCACTGTAAGTTTTATCATAGCAACCTTCCTTTAATTATAAAGTCGTTTTAACAGTAGTCATCTACAATAATTATAGTACTTATTAGTCCACATGGAAAGTTCTTATTATAAGGAACGCATCCATAATATTTAATGGCATTGTAATAATTTTTATTATTAATCTAACATAATAGAGAAAGTGTTACTATATAATATAGAAGGACTTATTGTTCCAGAGGATATTATAGTGGAGGTATTTATGAGTGATTATATGAAGATGATGAGAGGGTTAGTTGGTAGCAGACCAATCTTTCAAAATGGAGCAAGTGTTATTGTTGTTGACGCAGAAGGTCGCATACTACTGGGACTTAGAAGTGACAATAATTGTTGGGGCTATGCAGGGGGCTCTGTAGAACTAGGAGAACAGGTGGCAGAAGCTGCCATACGAGAACTTGAAGAAGAATTTGGCATTCGGGCCATAGACTTAGAATTATTTGGTGTTTTTTCAGGCAAAGAACTTTACTATATGTATCCTAATGGGGATGAAGTCTACAATATCGATACGGTGTATATATGCAGACATTTCACAGGAATTTTAAAGGCAGATGAGGATGAGATTCTTCAGGTTAGATTTTTTGATATAGATGAAATGCCTGAAAATTTAAGCCCGCCCATTATAAATGTTATTAACGCTTATCTGAAAAGTAGGCCGATTTGACATATTATGTTATAATGGTACAATAGTAAAACAAACTACTACATACATAAGCATCCAAATCGATAGGCGGACTTAAACGGGGATGTCTTTTTTATGATAATTCAATGGAGGAAAAAAATATGTCAATTTTAAAATGTGAAAAAAGAGACACGAGTAAGCCTGGTAAAAAACTGAGAAGAGAAAATATTATTCCAGCAGTTATTTACGGAAAGAATTTAAAAGAATCTGTAAGTATCCAAATTGCTGAAAGTGATGCAGCTCTGTTACTCAGAAGTAAATCTGTAGGTTCAACAGTTGATTTGAAAGTTGGAACTAAAAAGTATAGTGTTATGTTAAAAGAAATTAAATATGTTGTTTTATCTAATAATATAGAGCATATTGATTTTCAAGAACTAACAGCTGGTGAAGAAGTACGAGTAAGTGCACATATTCATATTGTTGGTAGAGAAGATTTACCACAAGGCTCTATTATTCAAGAGCTAGTTAGTGAAATCGAATACAGGACGCTACCTGTAAATCTAGTAGACCATCTTGACATCGATGTTAGTAAATTTGTTATTGGAGATGACTTTAAAGTTGGCGATCTTGATATTGCGAAAGATGATAAATATAATATCACAGCATCACTAGATACAATTATTTTATTGATTAGTGAGCCAAGAATCGCTCAAGAAGAACCAGAAGAAGAAGAAGAAACAGAAGTAGTAGA
>JAQICP010000305.1 GCA_027858555.1 Vallitaleaceae bacterium | reverse complement strand
GTTCAAGGGTTTTCAAAATATAAACTCGCAAAAGCTTTTATAAGATGGACAAGAGAGCATACAGTTAGTGACTTGGATGATTCTGAAGTTGAAGCATTTGAAAAACTTTTTAAAGATATCAATAAGGTATTAAAGTAATGGTTGTTTCCATAAAATCCATCGCTTAACACGCGTTTTACGATACTCAGTTTACTAACCGAGGCGGACCCGCATTAGCAACTATGCGTAAGCATGAGCGGGTCCTGTAAGCTCACTGGCATCGTAAACCGCAACCGTTATGTGAAAAAGCAGACTATTTTAAACATAGGGAAATATCATTAAGGGGGACTAGTATGAGCGATATAAATTGGGATAACATGTATGAATATTTGCTGAATACTCGTGGTCTTTATTATAACGATGATTACTTGAAGTTCCTTGTGGATTGTGTTTGGCAGATTAGCGAACCTGTTGATATCATAGATTTTGGATGTAGATATGGATTCTTAGGAGTTAAGTTATTACCATTTCTACCTAAAGGGTCGACCTATACAGGGATAGATCAGTCCTTAGAATTGATTGAACAAGGGCGAACCATATTTGAGGGAACAGATTACAAATTCGAGTTTAAGCAAAGTGATATTGATTCATATGTAGGTGAACGTAATTATGATATAGCTTTATGTCATGCGTTTATGTTACATGTCTATGAACCGTCAGATGTTTTACAGATAATGATTGATAGCGTTAAAGATAATGGGAAAGTCATTTGTTTTGAACCTAATTGGATTGCGAATATGTCGAATATATATATGGAGGGTACTCGGCAGTCAGAGATTATTAGGTTAGACATTCTACAGAAGCTTTATGAAAACATGATGGCAGTTAATAAAAAGGATGGCAATATAGGTATTAAATTGCCAGTTTATATGAGTAAGTTGGGACTTAAAGATGTAGAATGTAGGATGAGTGATAAGGTGAATTTTATTGACCAAGGCATGAATTCTTCCGATAGAGAAAAACTTATTGAGTCATTGGTACAAGATGGGTTAGGAAAAGTACCTGGTATAAAGGAAGTGCTGATTGAGAATTTCAGTGCTCTTGGAATGACAGAAGAAGAGGCATTAGAACAGTATGCAGCTGAACTAGAATTTTCAAAAAGGATGAGTCATGATGTGTGGCTAACATATGCGCCGAGTATGAAGATAAGTTTTGGAAAGGTAGAAAGATGATAAGAAGATAAGGTGGACATAATTTCCGTCTGCTTCATCACATAACACGCGTTTTGCGATACTCAGTTCACTAACCGAGGCGGACCCGCATTAGTGGCTATTCGCGAACATGAGCGGGTCCTGTAAGCTCACTGGCATCGCAAACTGCAACCGTTAGGTGAAAGATATTGCTAGATATTATCACAAGTTAAATTGGAGAAGCATATGAAAGAAATACAAGTTGTTGAATACAATCCTAATTGGAAATTTGAGTTTGAGAAGGCAAAAGCTTTTTATGATGAGTTGCTACAAGGAGTTAAAGCAGAAGTAGTACATGTTGGAAGTACATCTATTGAAGGCTTATGGGCAAAACCAATTTTGGATATCGATATCATAGTGAATAATCAACAGGACACTAAGAAAGTCATAGTGTTATTAGAATCTGTAGGATATATGCACGCAGGTAATTTAGGAATAGAGGGTAGAGAAGCATTCAAATATACAATAGATAATGAGTATATCAATTGGATGGAACATCACCTGTACTTATGCTTAAGAGGTCATGAAAGTTTACAGAATCATTTGTTACTACAAAGACATTTGAGAAAGAATAAGAAAGCTGTTGAAGCATATAGTCAATTGAAGAGAGAATTAGCTAAGGAGTATGCAAACGACATGGATTCATATATAGATAAAAAGACAGATATGATAACACGATTTTTGAAAGAAGAAGGAATGGAAGATGATTCGTTAACTAATATTAAAGAAGCAAATAAAATCAATTAAAATTTCCGCAATATCCATCACCTAACACGCGTTTTACAATACTCAGTTCACTAACCGAGGCGGACCCGCATTAGCAACTATACGTAAGCATGAGCGGGTCCTGTAAGCTCACTGGCATCGCAAACCGCAACCGTTAGATGAAACCTTATTAATGGTTGCGACATCGTGTCGCAACAGAAAAGAACGTGTCGCATATTATTGATAAT
>JAQICP010000298.1 GCA_027858555.1 Vallitaleaceae bacterium | reverse complement strand
TTACCATCATCTTCTGCTTTTAATAAAAAGGTATTCAAATGAGTCGCAGTAATCCGCTCAACATTGATTACTTTCGATTCGGCCAAAAAAATTATTAATTTGTTTAAATCCCGTTTGTATGATGCTATTGTATTTTTAGATGAGCCTCGATTTTTTTAAAGGTATACTAAAAATTCCCCTAAACACTCTTTCATTACATCCAGTCTTCTTTCATAACATGATAAGAACTATTATAATACACATTAGACTAAAAGTCGACAATAACCCAGATTTTTTTATCTATATTAGACAATAAGAATCCATACATACCATTTAGCAAGCAAATAATTCACATAATTTGATTTAATATCAACAAGATTCTATATATAATACTATTACATAATCACTAGTTGACAATCGAGAAAATCATGACGGAATGACTATTTACTTTCTTGCCAAATAATCCCTATACATTAAAATGGATGAGATGCTTTTATTGTCCATAAGCTCGCCATTTCTAATCAAAGTCATTAATTCATCAACGGTATATCGTTCTAGTGTCACAAATTCATCATCGTCAAGATCTTGCTGACTTTGAATTAAATTATTGGCAATATATATGTATATGATCTCATCGCATAACCCGATAGAAGAGTAAAATTTATATAGATACGTTAAGTCATTGGATTTATAACCAGTCTCTTCTTCAAGTTCCCGATGGGCACATGTTAACGGTTCTTCGTCTTTCGAATCAAGTATGCCTGCAGGAATCTCTAGTGTATAATCATCAGCAGCATTTCTATATTGTCTTACCATGATGATTCTACCATCGTCGGCAACTGGAATGATTGCAGCTGCACCAATGTGTTTTATTAGCTCCCATTCTACTTCTTTTCCGTTAGGCATCAATAACTGTTCTTTGAATAGATGCACACGGCTACCTTTATATATTTCTGTTTCACCAATTTTTTTGATTTTATCCATTATGTCTCCTCTATGTATTAATAATCAAGTTATATCATTATAATTCTATATACATTAATAACCACGTTATACCATCATATACTCACTCATGCTCTTTGCCTTACTTGAATTCAAGCGTTTTATCATAACAAGCCTGCATAGCCTCAATAATGGCGCTTCTAAATCCCTTCTCTTCTAAAGTTCTTACTGCTTCTATAGTGGTTCCGCCTGGAGAGCATACAGCATCTTTAAGTACTGCTGGATGCTGACCGGTTTCTAAAACCATTTTAGCAGCACCGTAGACACTTTGTGCCGCTAGCGTATAGGCAGTATCACGAGATAGTCCAAAAAGAACGCCTGCATCTGCCATAGCTTCTATCATGATATACACATAAGCTGGGGAACTGCCAGATACTGGTACAACCATATCCAATTGATTTTCTGTCAGTTTCACCATCTTGCCAAAAGAATTAAACAACCCTTCAATAATCTGGATTTCTTCTGATGAATAATCACTACTTTCATAGCAGACACAACTCATTCCTTCACCTACTAGTGCTGGTGTGTTGGGCATCGCTCTGACAACTCGTACAGGTTGATCAACAATTTCCTTAATCCATTTTATAGAAATACCTGGAGCTATCGTAATAAGAATTTTGTTATCTAATGACATTGTCCCTAGTTCCTCAAGAACCGCTTTATAATATTGAGGCTTAATTGATAAAACAATGATGTCTGCTAACCGATAACAAGCAGCATTAGTGGTAATATAATCAATACCTGTGGCCTCTTTCACAAATTCTAATCTTTTTTTATTAATATCTGTGTATACTAATTCAACTTGCTTCATATTAGCTCTAGCACCAGCTAGCATTGCATATGCCATATTACCAGCACCAATAAATCCTATTGTCTTCATAAACCCTCCTATTAATCATCTCAGTAAAATCAGATTATAATTCTAACTATTAACACTTTGTTTATTTATAATTATTTCAAACTCAATTCAACCGTTCATTCATAATTAGTTCAAGCTCAGTTCAACTATACATGTAACTCCCCAGTTTTTCCAAGCAAACTAGTTTCTGCATCCAATATCGGTTTTATATGGGTATTAATAAAATTATCAACCTGCCTTGAAGAACGGCCAATAAAATTCTCAGGTTTTAATATCTGAAGCATCTCATCTTCTGACATACCTATTGTACCATCTTGTACTATTCTTTCAATTAAATCATTTCTTTTACCCTGCATTTTTACTTGATTAGCAGCTTCCATGGATAAGACCCTTATTTTTTCATGTAGCTCTTGTCTATCGCCTCCACGTTTAACACCTTCCATTAATATCATTTCTGTCGCCATGAAAGGTAACTCGCTCATAATTCTCGCCTGAATCACTTTGTCATATACTACTAAGCCATCCATGATATTCATATATATTTCAAGAACTGCATCTACAGCTAAAAACGATTCAGGTATAGCTAATCGTTTATTGGCACTATCATCAAGGGTTCTTTCAAACCATTGAGTTGAAGCTGTTATAGCAGGGTTTAAGGCGCTACATAGCACATATCTAGCTAATGATGAGATACGCTCACTTCTCATAGGATTTCTTTTATACGCCATTGCTGAAGATCCAATTTGTTTCTTTTCAAATGGCTCTTCGATTTCCTTCAAATTTTGCAATAAACGCAAGTCATTACTGAATTTATATGCAGACTGTGCAACAC
>JAQICP010000296.1 GCA_027858555.1 Vallitaleaceae bacterium | reverse complement strand
GAACAATTATTCAATGACATTACTAAGTATGTCGATAATAATTTTGAAAAAGGAATAACTAGAACATTAGATGCATATTTGAAGCTGATGGAGATTCCATATCGGGTTGAGGGTAAGGGTAACGATACTAAGATAGAAAACGTCAATACATAGAGTAATATGGGTGGACAACACTTGAAAGCACCAATAGAATAATATTAAAGAAAATGCCTCCGATGGGAGGCATTTTGTGTGTTTATCCTTCAGCATGTGTATATTTTTCAACTGATTTGATGACTGCTTTTAATTCGTCCATATAAGTATTAGCTTTGATTGTTAAGTCTTTGTTGTTACCCACCATCTCTGAAGTAATCTCAGTATTAGCAGCTGCTTCTTCTACGACAGATGCGATGTTTGATATGCTGGCAACAACATGTTGGGTTCTTGTAACGATATCTTTAGTCATAGCTGATGATTCGGATATGCTTAGATTGACATTGTCAATTGCATTAAAAACAGTATCAAAAATGGCCTTTGATTCATGAATTAATTCTTGTTGTACGGAACCCAGTTCTTTAGACTGTTCTGCCGCATTTAAGGATTCTTCTGAACTAAGTTCAAGTCGATCTATTAATGTACTGATATTACCAAGTGCTTCTCGAGTTCGAATGGATAGCTCTCGAATTGAATCAGCAACCACAGCAAAGCCTTTTCCAGACTCTCCAGCACGTGCACTTTCAATAGAGGCATTAAGGGCGAGTAGGTTGGTCTGTACAGCGATTTTTTGGATGACATCAACAATAGCCTTGATTTCGGCAGCATTGCCTCGAAGTTCAGCCATCTTTTCAAAAACATTCTCGTTATTTTGATTGACGGTATTAGCAGAAGTATCAAGTTTGTCAATTGTCTGTTTACCTGCGTCTATGGCTTGAACTGATATATCGGCATATTCAACAACTTTTTGTGAAAGGTTCGCAGTCGATAACAATTTAACATGCATGGTTTCAGTATCCATACTTTGTTCGGTTAGGTTGTCAGCAATGCCTTTCATTCCGACAGTCAGTTGGTTAATTGTTTCAGAAGCGGTATTTGAAGTGCCAATTAATTCGGTGTATATCTGAGATACATTTTGAGTAGTGCTTTGCATCACGTCTAAAACACTAATTATTTCTGCAAGTAATATTTTATTTTTTTCTTCCTCTGCAATAATACTTGATAATTGATTGTTTCGTATTTCAATAGAAAACTTGGTCGCAATTATGGTGAAATAGCCAAATGCCAACATGGATAGTATGAATACTGAATACTCTGTAGAGATAAAGGCATCCGTCATTTTATAGTAATAGATATTAAGGGCTACCTTGAAAACACCAAAGATGACCATGATTATGGCAGCATTACGCATTAGTTTGGCGTCGAAATATAATGAATATAATATGAGCAACGGGAATATAAGTACATATTGAATAACTTTAGGTGAAAATGTCAACATTAACATCCATGAAATCATGAAGCTATAGAGCGCTATGTATTTGAATTGCTTGATATACTTAGGGATTCTATAGAATATGAAGGATATGATGACAGGAGCAAAAACACATAGACTAAGAATCAATACATATTCTAGGGGTCTAGAACCTCGGATGTATTCCAATAGGTAACCTAGTACAGCTAAAGCAACTAAGATAAGGCAGGCATAAATAACTTTTTTATTGGTTTTTAATGTAATCTCTTGCGAATTCATTATGATAAGCTCCTTTATGGTTTTATTTGTTTTATTTATTTTACCACGTTAAAAGATTGATGTCGAGAAAGGCTTTATAATGAAGCATAGGTGGATACATTATTTTTAAATATGGAAAGAAGTATGGAAAAAAGCTAGAAAAGAAAGGTTTAAATAGAAAGGAAAAAGTAGTAGAATTAAGTAAGTACGACTAATTAAGATGTAAAAGTTGAACTTATTAGGTAAGTAGAATTTGAAGGGGTATTGAATTAACAACGACATCACAACTGTAGAGAGGGATGGAATTTATGAAAAAAACAAAAACTACATTGAGAACCACATTAGGCGAATTGACACGGGAGCAGGTAGGGTTTATCCTCCCACATGAGCATGTATTTGTTGATCTTCGACCTATGGACGTGCCAGGATTTGGTGAAGCTGACGCCTCAGATGTTAAACAACTGATGGTGCCATATATTGAAGAAGCTAAAGCAAAAGGTGTTAGTATGATGGTAGATTGCGGTCCTCTTGGCGTTGGAAGAAGAGTGGACATCATCAAGGCGGTGTCTAAAGCAGCCAAGCTACCCATCATGGTGCCTACAGGCATCTATAGAGAACCTTGGGTACCAAAGTGGGTATATGGGGCTAGTGAGATGGAAATCGCTGAATGGATGACTAGAGAATTAACTGAAGGCATTGAAAATACAGGTGTAAAAGCTGGCTTTATTAAACTAAGTGCGGGAGATAGTGGTATTACTGATATTGAAAGAAAGATATTAAAAGCAGCTTGTATCAGTGCTAAGCTAGTTAATGCGGTTATTGGTAGTCATACCATACATGGCGAAGTGGTTCGTAATCAATTAGATATCATTGAAGAGATGGGCTATAAGGCCGATCGCTTCATATGGATTCATACCCATCTTGAAAGGAATTTCGACATACATCTTGAAATGCTAAGACGAGGTGCTTGGATTGAATATGATGGTATAAGTTGGGAGGATGACGAGCGCTTTATAGAGTTGATACTCAAAGTGATAAACGCAGGTTACATAGATCAACTGTTACTCAGTCAAGATAATGGATGGTATAGTCCCAAAACAGGTTTGGCAAGTAAAGTAAGAGGCTATACTTATCTTGGCGATATTTTCATACCTAAACTAAAAGCAGCAGGTGTTGATGAAGCGTCAATCATCAAACTTACTCAGATTAATCCTTTTAATGCATTTGCTAGATAAATTTAACTATCCACTAACTATCACCAACCAACTATACCCCCTATTAGCCCCTGCTAGAAACCATAGTGTTTATCCTAATACCACCAGTCTCGGAAAATATCCCAATAGCACAGCGCATATGATTGCTGTGGTTACTTTTCATGTTTTACTAGAATCATAGTGGTTCTCTGCTATAATAGAAGGTAGATTAGACAAAATCAGGTCTATACTATCCATAAGAATTAGTCATAAATCATATATGAGTACAACCGTCAGAGTCGGCCTAACAGCAGTAGTATTATAATAATGGATTATAAAGGAGTCTTATTATGGCAAACGAGAATGAAGAACGTTTCAAAAAATTAATAGAAGAAAAAAAGAAAAAAGGTATGAGTCAGGCGCAAGCAAGTGGTAGAGCTTCACAGAAGATTGGCGAAAATAGAAAAACCTTCAAAGCATTTAAAAAAGGCGGTCTTTTTGATAAGTAGTAGTTGTTAATAGCAATATAGCATGCATAAGCATACGGTACTAAAAAGTTCACAAGGTAAAGGTAATAAACCGAGTATAATGCTGTGGTCCAAGAGCAGAACAGCTATACGATAGGTTTTATGGAATTAAAACTGGGGGTATTTATGGGAAAGAACAGAGATAGGAAAGTAGTCAATGCCTTAATTGGGTTGGTTATGTGCGTAATATTGATGGTTGGTATGGGTAGCACGAGTTTAGCTAGAAATTTATCAATCGATATTCGTATTAACAATCAAAGGTTATCAATTAATAGCGAACCTTATATTAATTCTGGTCGCGTTATGGTGCCGATTAGAGTAGTGGCCGAAGCCCTAGGCGCAACAGAAGTCATCTGGATTCAACAGGGATATGTGGTTGCCAGATTTCCTGATAAAGAAATCATATTTATGATCGATAGTTATGATTATTGGGTAAACGGAGAGCTTAAAGTCTCTGACGTAGCGCCTACGATTTCTAATGGATCTTCAATGGTTTCAGTTAGATTATTAGCTGAGGAACTGGCATGCGACGTAGGATGGAATAATGATTTTTCAACAGTTGAGATTATAAAACCTGAAGTAGCCATTGATCCAGTACATTTAGCTACTGAGCAGTATTCATATGATGATATCTTATGGTTAGCAAGAATCACCCATGTAGAGGGCTTGAATATCAGCTATGATGCAAAACTCGCAATAGCTAATGTGGTACTTAACAGAGTGGAAAGCCCTAGCTTTCCAGGCACAGTATATGATGTGATTTTTGAGACTGAGTATGCGACACAATTTCCACCAGCGCATAGGGATAGCTTTCAATCCCTAGAACCAAGTGCTGAAAGTTGGCGAGCAGCAGAAGATGCACTTGATGGTAACAATAATGTATCATCTTGTTTGTATTTCAATAATTCACCTTTTAAAAGTAAATCCAGTGATTTATATATCATCATCGAAGGTGAGTACTTCTATTATTAAGCAAATAATAAGCGTCATGTATAAACTCTACTGAGCATTTGGTAGGGTTTTTCTTTTGTGCAATAGACGAGTTGAGCTGATATACACCACCAAGATGCTTAAACCTAGTAAGACAGGAAAGAGTGCCATATTTAGATTGGCCAGTATAACGCCAAATAGTGGGGGTATCAAAGCACCACCAGTATATGCGGCAGCCATTTCGTAACCAATAATGGTTTGAGAATGCTCCTTGCCAAAACGTATGGGTGTTTCATGGATCATGGAAGGGAATATTGGCGCAAAACCTAGACCTATTAACATCAATGGGATAAATAGCAATCCAGTTGGAATCGGTAACAACAGAATCCCTGTGCCTATAAATGAGATTATTATACCAAGTCGTATCATTTGCTTATTATTGAGTTTGAAGGATATGAACCCAGAGATAAATCTACCTACCATAATACCACCATAATACATGGCAATCCAAGCGGCAGCAGTATCTATTGACACACCTTTTGATTGTATCAAAAAGCTACTGCCCCATAAGCCTATAGAAATCTCTCCTGTGACATAAAACATGAAAACCAGCAGGGCATATTTCACCCCTTTTATCTTAATGACAGATACCTTCTGGTCTTTGTCAATCATATCAAGGTTAAGGGTTTCGCTCACTGAAACATCAGCAACATCTTTATTGGTTTTTTCACGCTTTGCATGAACTTTCCCCCAAAGTGGCAAGGTAATCAGTAGTATGAATGCCAGTGACAATTGCATCATGGCAATGGTCCTATAACCTTGTTGCCAAGCAACACCATTGGCTAAAATATTAGCCAGAATTAATGGCCCCATTGTAGCGCCTACGCCCCAGAATGAATGAAGCCAATTCATGTGATGGGCCTTGAAATGCAAGGCGACATAATTGTTGAGGGCCGCATCCACTGAACCGCCACCAAATCCCAAAGGAATGGCAAGAAAAAGCAACCAAATATAAGATGGCGCAATTGAGAAACCAAAAAGGGCAGCACCTGTCATAAGACAACTTGCGAAAGTTACTTTCCCAGTTCCGAACCACTTGATAATGCGACCACTCAGTAAGCTTGACGTGAC
>JAQICP010000110.1 GCA_027858555.1 Vallitaleaceae bacterium | reverse complement strand
TTATAAAATAATAGATGGAAGCTATGTAAAGGTGAATTGACATGGACAAGCAACAATCATTAAAAAAGACATTATTGAATAATTATCTTATTATGTCAATTATGCCATTTGTTGTAGGACTATCAATCAGTTTGTTTTATTTATCGAATTTTTTTAACAAGGACATTGAGGATGATCAAACAATGTTGATCAATCTTGCAAAAGAAGAGGCACAAAGAATTATTACTGAGCCAGGTAAGATTCTTGATGTCATTGATGATGTCTATAATGACAATCTTTTAAGCCAGCATATCACCGGCTATATTGATAGCATCCTTCAACACAATGATTTGTTTGAAATTATTCTTATAATTAACAATGAGGGTAAGATTGTTGTAGCACCTACACTTGATCAGGATATTGTTGGATTTGATATGTCATTTCAAGATTTCTATCTAGAGAGAGCTAGTTATGATGAGACCTATTGGTCTAAAGTATTTATATCCTCTGAATCATCCAATCCAACATTGGCATATGTCATAAAAGGTCAGGGTAACTATAGCATAGTTGCATACTATTCACTCTTTGAACTTCAAAAAGTAATCAATAACTTGGAGTTGGACAATCAAGGGATTATAGCAATTGTAGATAGTGAAGGTCAATACATTGCCCATTCGGACCATAATAATGTAGCCTATGGCAGTTATGATGAACATTTTGATACATATGACCTAAGCGAGGCTCAAGTGCTTGATTATGAAGGCACAAGATATATAACAAGGACACAAAAATTGGATGATTTGAACTTTTATATTTCTGTACGAACCCCATATTATAATCACTATATTAATATTCTAAGGATTATAATTACCGGTATTATCATTATTATAACGGTCACAATTATTATTGCCTACCTATCTAATGCTCAATCCACATCCATTCTTAAACCAATGACCCATTTGATAGAAGAGATGGATAAAATAGCAACAGGTAAGTATGGTGAAATTATTGAGCTCGATAGTTTCGAAGAGATTAATTTACTAACAAAATATTTCAACAACATGTCGCTCATGATCAAGGATAACTTTGAATACTTATCTGATTCTCGTGCAGAATTAGAATCCCTAAATCAAGATCTGTTATTGCAAAATGACGAGATTGCAAGAAGTGAGATTGAAATTGCTACCATTCTTGGAAATCTCTATAGTGGCATCATGCTACTTTCACCCAACTTGGAGATACTAAGGATGAATTCAGCCATATATAGGTTGCTTAATATCCCCATATCCAAATCTAGTTATCATGTGGATGCAATTGAATTTTTTAAAGATATCGATGATGTTTGCAGAAAAACCAGTATTGATATGGTGCGATTCAGTAAAAAGAAATTGACCTCAATTATTAATAAAGAGGACAGATTGATAGAACAATCCATTATTCCACTGGTTAATAGAAAAGAAGAAATTACCGGCATCATAATCAGTTTCAAGGATATAACGGAACAAAAAAATCTTGAGATTCAGTTGAACCGCTCCATGAAGCTAGAAGCAATCGGACGATTGGCTGGCGGGATAGCCCATGATTTTAATAATATTTTACAGATTATTATCGGTTATAGTGAGTTGGTAGATATACAGTTAGATCAAGTTGAGGGTTCTGCCAAGCTGAAATATCAAATAGGTCTTATGTCTGATTCCGCCAGAAAAGCTGAAAAATTAGTCAAGAAGTTGATGTTATTTAGCAAGATGGATACAACAACCCCTGGACGACTCAATATAAATGATTCTGTAAAAGAGATTAGAAATATGTTATCCGGTATAATTGGGGATGATATTATCTTCACAATTGAGTTAGAAGATAATCTGCCTTTTATATATGCCGATCAAACACAGATAGATCAGACATTGATGAATCTGTGTGTTAATGCAAAAGATGCCTTGCCTGAAGGTGGTGCAATCACTATTAGGACCTATAGCGAGAACAAGAAGCATAAGGGATATATATGTATTGAGATAGAGGACAATGGTACGGGTATGCCAAAACATATTCAGGATAAAATATTTGATCCTTTCTTTACAACAAAAGATATTGGTAAGGGAACAGGTCTAGGACTCGCTACGGTACTGGGTATTGTGGAGAAGAATCATGGATTTGTGGAACTTGAGAGCCAAGAAAACATCGGCACTATGTTTAGGTTGTATTTTCCAGCATTACAGAATAATGAAATAATTGAACCGCAAGAAGATATAACGTATAAACCTATGGCACTAGGAGCATACACCATACTCCTTGCAGAAGATGACCCTAGCGTCAGAGAGATTGCCCGTGAAATCATTGTTGGTTCTGGTGCTCGAGTCATTGAAGCAATCGATGGAGTTGATGCCATTAACCAATTTTATAAATATAAAGATGAGATTGATATTGTTATTTTTGATGTGCTATTGCCTAATATTAATGGTGTAGAGGCTTATGAAACAATTAAGAACATATCACCATATATCAAAGTAATATTTACAACCGGATATTCCAATGAACTACTTAATAATGGGTACAATCTTGATTTGAATGGTAAAGTATTGCAAAAACCATATCAAAAAAACACCTTGTTAGCGGCATTGTATGAAATTGCACAATTATAGTATAAAGGTTTTGAGCATTTCAAACGATATATATGGTAACAATCCATTTCCTATGTAGGAGGCGTATATGAAGAACAAGGAAGTCGAAATTGACAAGGACACAAGAATACTGAAGCATAATAAGAAGGTTGAAGGCAAGAAGCATGTTGGTAGACATGCGGGTAGACATGCGGGTGGACATGTGGGTGGACATGTGGATGAACACGGTAAAGGGCATGCTGTACTAAAACATAACAAGAGGAATCATAATTATAATTATCTCAATCATTTAGATGAAATAATTGAAGAGCTAGATGAAGGTGAATTTGATGAATTGGTTGAGTTAGATAACCTTAGTGGGGCAGATAAACTAGATGAATTTGATGACGTATCCAGGTTAGATATTCTAGATAAAATAGATGACAAAGATTAACAATGGTAACATAGAAAATAAGAGTGACAGTGTAATGACTGCCACTTTTTACATCTTATGGAAAGTTCTCCGTAGGAACTTTCCATGCAATGATTCAGTGCGTAGTACCAAATATAATAACATGTAGAGGTAGATATGTATAAAGCTATATTGGAAGGTCTAAAACCAGGTCCAGTTGTTTTTGTCGATGATCAACATATTGTGAGATATATGAACGAGATTGCCATTAAAAAGTTTGTTAAGTTAGATGCAAGTGAATTAATTGGCAAGTCTATTTTTGAATGTCATCAAGGGGAGTCAGTCGATAAAATCAAGCATTACTTCAAAGAAATGCAAGCAGGGAGACTTGAGACTGTTAACGTTAGAAAAAAAGGACAGATGCAAGGCATCATGCAAGCCGTAAAAAATGATGCAGGTGTTGTAATCGGATATCTTGAACGGCATGAAGTCATATTAGAACCCCCGGTGTTGCTCAAAGAAAATAGCTACTTAATGTCGGCTAAGTACTATGATGTAATAATGAATTCTAAATCCTTAAGAGACATTGAATTCTATAAAAAATTAATTGGTACGGGTAGTCGGGTCATGGAATTTGGTTGCGGCACAGGGAGAATCGGACTGGAATTGGCGATGACTGACAATCTTGTCCATGGGGTGGATTGTTCTGCTGAAATGCTTGCTATATATAATCAAAAAATAGTTGATAATATGCAATTGTTTACCAAGGAAATCAAGACCTTTAATGATGATATATTGAGCTTTACAACAGATAGGAGATTCGATTATGTGCTACTACCGTGTAGTGTGTTTCAGGTCTTTTTTTCAGATGGACAGCGAAAAAGGGTGCTCAATAATGCCAAATCCATCTTAAAGCCTGAGGGTAAGATTGTACTTCATGTGATTGATCCTGATATGAGCGTACTTGAAGGTTGGTCAGCACTATCTATACTAGATGGTGAGGGTTATGTTGAAAAAGAGAATATGCAGGTTAAAGCCTATATAGTCGGAAAAAAACATTATGAGAAGCCACAAATATATAGCTATTTAAGCCGATATGAGTTATATAAAGGTGATACCATGACAGAGCAATTTGAAGAACCTAGGCGATTGGCTTATCAAAATGATAAACAGATGCGAGAACTATTCGAAGCCGTTGAACTTGAAGTCGAACAAGGCATGTCAGATTGGATGGGCACACCCATACAAGATGCTACAAGGAATGACTTGATTTATGTTTTGAAGAGTCAGTAGGAATTAGGATATGTGTGGTGAATGGTAGGCCGATTTAAGTAGGATAGTGATAGCGGGCTGTAAAAAAAGCTCGTTAAGTCGCATTAAGTCGGCAGTAATTATTTGACAAAGATGAAAAATATATAGTATTATTATGATATTGATGGATAAGGGTAAGGATACTAGTTATATTTTTTTTTGTACAGTAGGAAAGTTCTCTTTAGGAATTTTCCGTGAGAACAATTTCACTTTGTGAAAACGTGTACGAGAGAAATACGCAGGAGCACACTTTGTTCCTCAGTCTAGGAAGTCCCAATTAAAACAAAGGACTTCCCATTGAGAACAATTTCACTTTGTGAAAACGTGTACGTGAAGTACACTTTGTTCTAACCTAGGAGCTAGATATGCAGGGGTATAATCAAAAAGCCATAATTTGTGCCAATCATGATGCTCAGTTGTTAGAACAGCTTGAACTTTATTTATTGGGTGAATTCGGGCAGGGGTATGTAATTGAAACGGGGAAAACACCTTCTGAGACATTACAGGTGATGGCTTCGTTAGAACTTTTAGAAGTTTCTAATGCAGTTCTATTGGTGTCGTATTCAATGCCGGAACAAATCGGTATCGATTTTATTAAGCAAATTAATCAACTATATCCAAAATGTAGAACAATTCTATTGGCAGGTAAAATTAGTGGCGAATTAATCGAACCTGCATTTAATGATGTTAACTTAAATCGTTTTATTAAGATTCCCTATAAAAAAGAAGTGTTGAAGCAGATGGTTATCGATGAACTGCATTATTATGAGCAGGACTATAAGCTCACGCTTTTGAATGAAAAATTAAAACAGTCTGAATATGAAAAAGGACTCATTCTTGAAAGCATTTCAAAAGAGATGTTTTTTATTGATGAGCAGTACGATATATTGTGGCTTAATACCAATGAAGGCTATAAAGATCTCAAAACTTGGGCCAATGGCAAATGCTATGAACAATTATTTGGCAGGCATAAACCTTGTGATCATTGTCAAGCCATGAAGGTATTTGAGAAAGATGAACCGATCTCTCAGGAGCTGGGATTTCCTAACAAATTATACAAGATAGTTTCGTATTATCCAGTTAGAGATAAAGATGATAAGCCACTGGGTGTTGTCATAGCTATGATTGATATTACAGGGCGCAGATTGCGTGAAAACATGAGCACTTCGTTACTTGAGATGTCAAAGTATGTGTATCATGTGGACCATGTTATGGCAGTATATGAGAAGGCGTATAGTCTTATATCTGAAATGATGCCATTGACTTACATGTGTGTTGCAGGTAAAGATTATGATAATGTATTCCTGGAATTTCTAGACGGTGATGACAAACTACTAAGTTGTACGAAGAGTATAGTGGAATCCAGTCCATACTTGGAAGAAAGAATGGAAAAAAGAGATCAACTTAAGCGTAATGGCCTTGAATATGAGATTGACCAGAGTAGTCATGACTATGAACTTGAGATTTTATTTGTAGTTGAAAATAGAATAGCAATTCTAAGATTTGACTATGCTTATCAGCTTATGGAGTACGAAATAAACTACATAAGGGGTATTATTGAACAGGTACGCATTGGGATTTCTCGAATCGAGAGCATTAAGCATATGACTTATCAGGTCAATCATGATGGACTGACAGGTCTATTTAACAAAGACTATTTCATGAAAACTTTAGATGGTAAAATCAAGTCCAACCGAGATAAAGAAACGGTTACGGCGTTTTATGGATTAGCTGTAATCGATCTTAATTATTTTAAAGATATTAATGATACTTTTGGTCATGTAGTTGGAGACGAGGTACTATATATTGTAGCGAAAAACATTCTTAATGTGTTAAGGCAAGGGGATGTGATTGCCAGAATCGGTGGCGATGAGTTTGCACTCTTAATTACGTATCAGACACGGGAAGAAATTGGTTTCGTTTTAAGTAGAATACAAGAGGCCATATCTGAAATAGTCCAGGTTCAAACCAGTGATATATCCATTGGTTCATCCATTGGCGTAGTAGCAGATATATACCGTTATAGTAATGCAGAAGCGGCGATTGGTGATGCAGATATTGCCATGTACGAGGCGAAGCATGATAAAATAGGACCAGGTAGCTATCGATTTTTTGAAAAGGATATAGAAGAAAAAATAAAATTGAATCAAGTGATAGAGGAGAAGCTAAAAAAAGCCATTCATGAGAATGAGTTCCGCTTAAAATATCAACCAATTATTTCGATTGAAACTGGTCAGATTGTTGGGGTAGAAGCTTTGCTTAGATGGACCGATAGTATGGAAGAAACCTACGAGCCAAGTATTTTTATACCTGTAGCTGAAGATGCAGGCATGATGCACAAGATTAATGACCATCTGATCGACGAAGTGAATCGTGCAATTAAGACTTTTGATGAATGCTTTATAGATAATCAACTGTTCATATCCATTAATTTTTCATCTAAGCAATTAATGAACAAGGCATATCTCAGCAAATTAGGGCAGATGGATATTGATTTCAACAGACTCATTATAGAGATTACTGAAAAGCCAATGTTTAAGAATTATGATAAAGCCAAAGAGCATATATTGTTTTTAATGAATCTGGGACTTAGGGTTCATCTGGATGATTTTGGTACTGGGTTTTCTTCGTTGGTACATCTTAATAAAACAACTATTGATCATATAAAGATTGATCATGATTTGGTTCGCAATCTACCAGAAGACACATCAGCCCTTCGGATAGTAAAAGCAATCATTCATGTGGCAAAGAGTATGAATAAGCACGTGACAGCAGAAGGTATTGAAAACCGAGAGCAGCTTACCTTACTTAGTGAACTCGGATGTGATTTTGCTCAAGGCTATCATATCTCTAAGCCATTAGATTTAGATCAAGTTATCTTGTATTATAGTCTAAAAGATTAAATCTTGCAGGTACAGTCAGATACAAAGAACCTGTGAGTAGAACTGTATCATAATTAGAATTCTCAAAGGCAAAGGCAAGGGCATCAGTAGGTATCTCGTAGATATCTACTTTTCTAAATGCATTTTTTGCCATATCTTTTAGCGATTCGAGTTCGATACCTCTTGCATGATTTATTGAAGTGCAGATTATATGACTACTGATTTCAGAAAGGGATGAAAGCATATCTGGAATATCCTTATCATCAAGTGCGCTAAAAACCGTGATCAGTTTCCTGTCAGGAAATTGGTCCTTGATGGTTTGAATTAGTGCGCGCATACTATCGTGATTATGGGCACCATCAATGATGATATTGAATTGTTGGGCGCCCTTCTTAAGAATCAAGTATTCTTGTCGACAGGGCCAGTCCACTTTGGCGAAACCCGCCTTAAGATCTGAATCTGTAATATGATAGCCCAACTTTATCAGTAAATTGATAGCTACCAGCACCAGGCTTAGATTATGTATTTGACGGTCACCCAATAAGGTTAAGGCATAGGAACCACCAATTTGGGTGTCGATAATTGGGCTGCCTATAACGAATGTAATGTCCATATTGACTTTTTGGGATAAAGGATGGCAGAAACCCACTTCGGATAACTTGGCATTAATTTCAGGTGAATCCATCATCACAAGTTCTGAGCTATGCATGGTTGTGGCATGATTGATGTTGATAATAGGTGCGTGTCTCTTTTTGGCTTCTTTTTCAATCACATGGAATGCTTCGTATGGCATGTGACCTATAATGACAGGACAGTGCGCTTTTATGATACCTGCTTTTTGAAAAGCAATATCAGATATGGTGTTACCTAGAAAGGCCATGTGATCTTGACCAATGGTTGTAATCATAGAAAACAAAGGCTTTTCAAATATATTAGTGCCGTCTAGTCGTCCGCCCATACCCACTTCAAATAGTGCGATATCCACCGACTCAGATAGAAAATAATCCACACCGATTACCACCAAGCATTCATAGATGGTTGGATGCGTCATACCTCTGGCAACTAATTGCCTGCAGACAGCTATAACCTTATTAGCACTGGTGGTAAATGCTTCGTTCGTAATCCAACTGCCATTAAGATCAATACCTTCATTCATAGAAATCAGAGCGGGCGAAGAGAACAAACCAACTTTGAAACCAGCCTCGAACAGGACGGTTTGTAGCATGCGGCACGTAGAACCTTTCCCGTTAGTGCCTGCTACCTGAATCACTTTTAATTGATTTTGTGGGTTACCCATTAGATCAAGCAGATTATGAATATACTCAAGGGACATC
>JAQICP010000105.1 GCA_027858555.1 Vallitaleaceae bacterium | reverse complement strand
GTATAAAAAAGGCAAATTAACCAAAGCAGAAATTGAAGAATTGACATTACAAATGTTGAAAGATTTAGGGTATATAGATGTATAAAATAGCATTTATGGCTTATGAGGATAATGTGATTGACACAGATATAGTTGATTATGTTAGTAACCCTATGAATTTGGAAAGTGGTAAAGGATACACTCACGAAACTATCGTTGCTGAAATCATCAAGAAGCACATGGGAAATAAAGAGTATGAATTAATTCAAGTTGAGAATAGCTTTAAAGGTTTTATGTGGTGCATTGAAAATGGTGTCAATGTTCTTAACGTTTCTTATAATCAACTAAGTGGAATTGGATTAGATTACACATATGAAAAATCATTAGAAAATAGTATGAAAATTATTGTATCAGCTGGCAATGCTCACGAAGCTGGAGAAACCCAATTAGCGACCAAAGACAACTACGCAACAGCGGTTGCGGCAGTTGGTGAGAACGGAGAACATTTAGATTTCTCGAGTTGGGGCGGCGGACACGTTGACATTGCTTGTATGGGCAAACACTATATAGACGGTAAATATAGATATGGTACATCTTATGCTAGCCCAGTTGCAACAGCTATAACAGCTATGTATGATATGATGTTTCACATGAAACGTGGCAGATATATGACTATGAAAGAACAGTATGATTTTTACAAGAATAAATGTATTGATATAGATGAAAAAGGCAAAGACTTGAAAACTGGTTTCGGTTGGTTGAAAGAAGAAAGTTTAAAAGGCGGTGTTTTGGAAGTGGCAAATTACCCAGAAGATATAAAAGATCATTGGGCAGAAGAAGTATTAAAGAAATATATTGACTTAGGAATTTTAAAAGGGTATCCAGATGGTACCATTAGGCCCGACAGAAATGTGACATTAGCAGAAATGATTACAATATTAGACAGATTGTAGGGGGCGTGTTATGGACGGACATAAAAATGACGAGGAAATGGTACACGAACACATCAAACTAATGAATGATAATAAAAACAGAAGCGAGTCCAATACGCACAGATTGAATAGGGTTGATATGGAGATAGACGACTTAAAAAACACCTATTCTGTGCTAATAAAAATGGAGAGTAAGATAGAAAACGTCGAGGAAAAGTTAGAGGACCAACGGTTAGAGAGCGCTAGGAATGTCAAGGATATAATCACAGCCTTAGCGGGTACTAAGAAAACATGGAAAGATAAAGCGGAGGACGTCTTAGTATACATTATAGTATTATCAGCGCTATACATGGTGCTAAAAGCGATGGAGGGGGGTATCATTTAATGATTAAAGGTGGTATAATACAAGAAACAGAAATACACGGTACCCCATTTAAAGTTGATTTGATACCCGCAGAAAATAAATCGTCAAGGCCAGCATTACCAATGACACCAACATCGATTACGGTGCATGAAACTGACAACGAAGATCAAACGGCAGATGCACGTATGCACACCATCTATGTAGACAATACTAGAAATTATGTCAGCTGGCACTTCACAGTAGACGATAACATAATTATACAAGAATTGCCTATAATCGAGAACGCCTGGCACGCGGGTAAAAATAATTGCCCCGCACAGTAGAAACATTGTGATGATAACTCCTTTAATTGCTGGAAACTCCTATCTTATATAAGAGGACAATCAGCAGCCAATCATACGTGCCGCCTTTTACTTTACGACATGCCACAAATGTGGTATAGTTAAATTAGGAGGTGGTATTATGAGAAGAATATTATCAGATATAGAAGGATTTGAAAATTGCGAAGATTATGTAATAGGTTCAGACGGTTCAGTGTTTTCTTTTAAAACGATGAAGTATTTAGAGCAATCAACAGACTCAAAAGGCTATAAATATATAGACCTAAGAGGTTGCAATAATGCTAGGATAAAAAATCCAAAAGTACACAGGTTGGTTATGCTATGTTTCGGCGAAGATGACAAAAAGCCACAAATAAATCATCTAGACGGAAATAAGCTAAATAATAACGTAAGCAATTTGGAATGGTGTACTAATAGAGAAAATAGAGAACACGCTATAAAAAATGGACTGAAAGACGAGGTCAAATACGGAATAGCACAGTATGATTTGGGAATGAATTTGATCAATGTATTTGACACTTGTAGCGAAGCAATGGGAAGTATCGGAAAAAATCCTAAAAGATCTGGTCAAATAGGCAGAGTTGTAAGAGGAAAAAGGAAAACTGCTTATGGATATATTTGGAAACAGTATGAAGGTTCAACGACTATCACTGGCAAGTGAGTACACTCAAGTGAGTGGAAAAGGGGAGAGCCCTAAAGGGTTAAGATATAGTCTGAACTCGCAAGTAATTGCGAGCAGTGAAAACGGTTATAAGAGTAACGACTTGTAGCGAACATATTGGATGGTTCTTTCGGGAAAGGCAACAGGACGTCTATTGCAATAGAGATATGCGTTTATGATGGCATAGACTTCGAGAAAGCTAAAAGTAATGCTATTAAATTAATAAACTATTTAAAAGAATATCAAGATACTATCGGTAGTATACATCAACATAATCATTGGAACGGTAAAAATTGTCCTAGGCGGATACGTAAAAGTGGTTGGGATAAATTCATTAATAAAGTTGAACAATTTGAGTTTGTTAATGAATGTAAAAATTATCCCGTACCAGATTGGGCGTTAGAATCATGGTTGTGGTCAGTAGACACCGGCATAAATGATGGAATAGTACAAAATGAAAGTGAAATACAGACAGTTGAAATGTTATATAAGTATCATAAAAAATTTAGTATTAACAATT
>JAQICP010000061.1 GCA_027858555.1 Vallitaleaceae bacterium | reverse complement strand
ATAGTATCATGAAGCCAGTAGCAATGGCTATTTTGGATATAGATGATTTTAAGAATGTTAATGATGGGCATGGACATTTAGCTGGAGATGATATTCTTGTGAAAATAGCTAGAATGATTAAAAATATAAGTGATGAGCAGGTCATTGTGAGTCGTTGGGGAGGCGAAGAATTTCTTGTTTTTGCTTATGGTGAGAAAAATTATGATGTTTTAAAGGATAGCTTAATTGATTTAGTAAATGGCATAAGTGGGTTTGGATTTTCTTATAAAGAGGTAATAATAAACACAACAGTTTCCATTGGATTAACAGAATATCAAAAAGATGATTCTATAGATGACATGGTATTAAGAGCAGATAATTATTTATACCAAGCTAAAGATAATGGTAAAAATCAATTGTTAGGAGATTGATTTTTAATGATTTGTATCTTACAGCCCGAAATCGTTGAAAAAGAAATGATATGATACAAAAGACAGATGGAGGTTTAGATGAAAATAGCCGTTATTGGAAGCATGAATATTGACAAAGTGTGTGTCGTCGACCGCATACCGCAGATTGGCGAAACCATTAAGGCCAGTGCGTATTTTGAATCATTTGGCGGTAAAGGCGCTAATCAGGCTGTGGCAATTGCAAAACTCAGTGCTAAGGTCAGTATGATTGGCTGTGTGGGAGTGGATGGATATGGTGACAAGATTATTACCTATATGAATGATTTGGGTATCGATATGTCGGGTGTCAAAGCGTTAGATGACGCAGTCACTGGTAGTGCTTTTATCTACATTGGTGAAAATGATAATACAATTGTTATAGTCGGTGGTGCCAACGACCAAGTAAATACTCTGTATTTGAATCAGGTTGAAGCAGTGATAGAGGAAGCAGATGTGTTATTACTTCAAAACGAGATACCAAAGACTACGGTTGAATATGTTCTGAACACTTATGGCGAGCGTAAAACTATCATATATAATCCGGCACCTTATTTTACGATTGACACTAAGGCGCTAATTAAGGCAACTTGGATTACACCTAATGAATCTGAAGCAGAGCTAATGAAAATGAATTTGGGTGATCATGATATCGATAAGCAATTAATTATAACAAAAGGCAGTGAAGGCGTTACCTATTATGAGAACGGTGAGTTAAAACAGTTAGCTGCTTCAACATGTACTGTAAAAGATACAACTGGTGCAGGTGATACATTTAATGGTGCTCTTGCATACGCGTTGAGTAAGGATTGGTCCATTAGTGAGGCCGTATCATTTGCTAATACGGCAGCTGGCATATCGACAGAGCGTATAGGTGCACAGGGCGGCATGCCAAATATAGAGCAGGTAATGGAACGTATGAAGCAATAAGTTAGGAATAATCTGAGAACTATAATAGCATGAAAAGGCAGAAACCCATATAGTCAGGGCTTCTGCCTTTTTAATCTGTATCTATCTGTATGTGCCTGTTATTATGCTTGGTACATACGCTTGGTTTATTATTATAAGAATAGATTGTACGATTCCTGCTCACACCTTTTCAAACCATATAGGGCACAAGTTTATTCAAAGTTAGCAATAATAGTCATGCCTTCAGTTACACCAACTTGAATCATCGACTCAGTACTTTCAATGTCCCCTGTCCATCCAACAAAAGTATGACCTGCTAAAGGCACCGCTTCTAATGTAATTAGTATCTGATTATAATAGCGTCCTTCAAAGGTGGTTGTATCTTCTAGTACCCGGACATAGTTATTTACGTTAATGTAACCATCTGAGCCACTTTTTTTAATGGTAATATTGGCAGCTATCTCTAGATCGAAGAATGATTGCATAATGACCCGGAGATTTTTAGGGCGCACATCAGCAAAAGTATGCAATACCTTAACATTCATATTCGCCCAAGATGATTCATCACTGGTCATAGGTGGTAACCACCTTTCTGTATTCTCCTGGATTTCAGGTTGAAATAAGGCTACATAATAATCAATACTTGCATTAACCTCATCTGGAGAAAAACGGGTACTCAGAAAATCCATCATTCGATTGATAAAGGCATTTTTAAAATGATCATTAGTTAAGAAACTTCTAAGTATGATGGTTGACCAAGGTGGATTAGGCCATTCATCACCATTTTTTGAAGTCGCAAGTGCCAATGTGTTATGGCCATCAGAAGTCATCCCTGGGTATAAGTTGAAGCCAAAATCAGTATCATATAAAACATAACGCCACTTACCGTCTTGGCCGATTGGTGCATCTTCATCAACACCCTCGATGTCCTTACGCCACAATTTAGCATTATTACCTGGCCAATCAGTGTTAGCAAAGTATATATTGGCTATATAAAAATTAAGAAAATTATCCAGATCTATCTGATTAACAGCCGTTTCATAATAGGTATCATTGGACAGGTCATGTGTCTCAAGATAGCTGATAAAAGACTCATAATCTGCAATATCTTCTTCATCACCATCATAGAGTTCATAACCTGTAGGACTGTAGACTATCATGGTCACATCTGATTTATCTACACCATAATGGCTTTTTATATAAGCGTCATTAATAATTTCTCTGAGATTATAGATACCCCAATATTCACCATTGATGAATAGTACAACTGGTTGTGCTGCTTGAACGTCTATTACGTCATCCACTAGTTCAGTCATGAATATATCGCGAAACATGGTATATTCCCAGTCATTACCACCATTGCGAAGCACTAGATTAGAGAACCTATCTATTGGTTCACCATTTACATCAGTCAGCCCAGTAAAGAAGGGATAGTCTAATACTTTCTGATCATCATAAGCTTTGTCAGGAAATAATTTTAAGGATTTTTTGGGATACATTCTAGACCATCCGCCAAAAGTTCTAGCGCCAATACCTTGACTGAGCTGTAAAACACCTTCCGTGTTAAAATATTCTATATTAACCGCGCGCTCCCACTCACTGCCTCTTTGATTATAATTAGCATCGGTTTCACCATCTACTTGAAAGGGTGCTATGGATTCATAGTATGAACCTACTGTATAGATGCCATCAACTTCATCAAAGAATATATCGGGGTCCACAGTTAGTGAGACTATGGGGAAGGTGTACCTATTACTTCCAAGTTCATCTACAAAATACGACTTTGTCATAACAGGGCCAAAAGGAACGCCATCAACATATGCTTGGGCTTTTACAACAGTACCAAGATAGACATCATCAGAATCTAAGTTTTTAGAATTACCATAGATGGTATCATAAGTAAAAGTATCATACATGGCATAGATAGGGTCGTCTGAATTACGATTCTCAATATGGATTGGTCCATTATATAAGAAGTCGGTTGTACGCGGATTATTACCATCTAGAGTGTAATAGATGACAGCATCACTTTTTTGAATGGATAAAGCTAACTCAATCGGGTGGTCATAAAACCCAGCTTCAATCGAATAGTCAATATCTGAAGCATTCATATATGTTTTCACATCAGCAATGATAGTCCCAGCATTCTTACTGGCTGGTGTTCCTGTTGTATAGAAGACATAAATCATAGGATCTTCATGACTTAGGCAATATGCCATATTGCTGATAGCCTGGGGAATAGGCAGTTGTTGAATGGTTTTACCACTCGGATCAGACAAGACCACTAAATCACCATATTGATTTAATGTGAAATTAGTATGCAATTGACCCAGTTGGGTGCTGATGTTTTTTTCTGAAGCGTAGACAAGCAGATAAGAGTCTGGTTCAATCACGACAAGTGGAAAAGTCCATTTTAAAGGTAAGCTACCAGAATCACTGAGACCATAACCTTCAAGATTGATGGGCGTATCACCTGAATTATAGATTTCTATATAATCAGAGTAGTCACCCATATAATCAGAAATAATGGATTGATTGTTAGAGACTACTTCAGTAATGATTAGATTAGAAGCATCAGCAAGATCTGTTTTTGGTTTTATAAGTGTAACTGTTCCTAGTAGTATGAGTATACTAGCTATAATCAGTACACCGAGTATGATTTTTGCTTTCATAATTGCCTCATTTCAGTATACTTTAGCCTGTAATATTGCCATTATAGGCAACCACATTAACAACATGTGCACCGGTTATTTCTTTGAGTTTGTTAATGACCATGTCTTCAGTATCTTTTTCTATTTGTATCTCATAGACTATTTCAACGAGATCCTTTGATGTATTCTTCATACGTAATTTTTGTTTTTTTGTAACTAATTTTACATTAGTTGTAACACGTTCAGTATTTAAGAAGGGTCCTTTTATAACAAGCAGATAACTGCTCTCTTCACCACCAACATTGAATCTGAATATTAAAATGACGATGGTTATGACAATTGTGCCAATTACTGCAATACCAAATGCACCAGTACCAGCAGAAAGACCAACAGCAATACCCCAGAATATAAAGGCTATGTCTTTTGGCTCTTTAATCGCAGCTCTAAAACGAACAATAGATAAGGCACCTACCATACCAAGGGATAGGGCCAAGTTATTACCGATTACCATCATAACCATTGCAGTCACAAGGGTTGTCAAGATGATAGATACGTTGAAATTTTTTGAATAAGCAACACCGCTATAAGTCATTCGGTATATGATATAGATAATCCATGCCAGTATAAATGCAACCCCAAAGTTAATGAGTATGGTATTAAATGTGAGTCCAGATCCTGAAAAGTTAATCATTTCATTTAAAGTCATTTCTTAATCCTCCAATAGATTATATAAGTTCCCGTGCAAAGCAGTACTTTGAATAATGGGTTTTAACCAATTTTGCTGATGATAGCATATCCCGATAAAAATCAGGCAGAATATCATTAAACTTGACCTCCAATACCATCATGTTCTCTTCTAAGATAGGCGCTAAGGAAGCCGCTTCATCAAATAAATCAAGCGTAGAGCCACTAGCCCTGATCCCTTTGTCAAAGTTAATGCGAATTCCAAGGGCATCACAGACATAAGCTTCCCGTTCATAGTCTATCAATATGATGGGTTGATAGAAATTGGTTTTTAAAATGTGGTATAGATTACCGATAACGGCATGTTCATAATTCAGCAGGCAATCGATATCGCCTTTACTTAACTTTTTAGCATCTTCTCTTGTAATGATAGCGGTCTCTTTGATTAGATAGACATCGTGCTTGTTTTTAATTTCCAGTTTGATCTGATCAGAACCTAAGTCATATAATCTTAAGCGAATCTTTAATCTTTTTTCAAGACCGGCATCTTTGGTATAATAATCCTTATTATCATAACTGTCAAAATATAAGCTGCGAATATAGTAAGTACCATCATCTCTGGTGTGAATATCTGGGTCCATGACTGATTTTAACAGCATGGAAAGATAGACATATTCTTGATTAGATATAAGATACTTCAGTTCACTTCTTGTAACTAGAAGTTGGTTCAAGTGCTCACCTCCGGTGTTGCTAATATATTAGTATATTATCATTATGCCTTATATATACTTTAAACTAAGCACATGAAATTCATGTGAAAATAGCTAAATATTAATATCTATAGTGATGTTAATATTGATTATGATATTGTTAGTGAAGTTGAAGTTGCTATTGATGGTGATGAGGAAAGTGAGGCTGATATTAATAGTGAGGTTCATAGTGTTATTAATAGTGAGGGTGATGTCATATCGTAATATATACAAAATAGGGGGTATAGAAAGATGTATCATTATATGAGGCACAAAATATAGATGCAGTTAGAGATATCATTATATGAGACGCAAAATATAGATACAGTTAGAGATATCACTATATGAGGCACAAATATAGGTGCAGTTAGAGATATCACTATATAATATCCAGAATATGGGTCTAGTGAGATCCATTATTATATGAGGTACAGAATATGTGGAAGTGAAATTAATTATTATATAATGCACAGAATATAGGTGTAGTAAGGAATCTCATCATATGATATATAATAGATAACTGAACATACCAGCAAAAAAGAGAACGATAGAGAAACAGATCTGATTGAAAGTGAGTTCGATTTCACGAATTTTTTTGAATAGCCCAATCTTTGAATAGAGATAGGTGTAGAAGAACCAGCCAATTATTAAGCTGATCATATATACGATGGCCTTTCTTACATACCCATCTAAGGATACAGATATATTGATGTTAAAAAGTAGCTTAATGAACTGTACGCCGAAGATGCCGCCGGCTAAACAGAACCCGCCTAGTATCAGGATAGCAAGTTTTTGATTGAGCCTTACAGGCGCGGTTTTCACATGAGAATCACCGCGGAACATGGAACCGTATTTAACGAAAATCATAATGGTTCCCAGGTTAATTAGAATTAAGCCATACTCAAGTAAGTCTCGTGATGAGGTATCACTTTGGATTAAGTATTTAGAGATACTACCATTAAAAAGAGGTGCGCCAGTGATGCCTAGTATGGCCATAAACGTTATGATGGATACGAAGGGCATCCGTTTAAAAACGCCAGTGATTTGTCGAATGTCCCTGGTTTCATAGGTTTCAATGATCATACCAGCTGTTAAGAACAATACGGATTTAAAAATGGCGTGATTAACAATATGATAGATACTGCCCCAGTAGGAATAATCATGATTAAGGCTAAGTCCAAATATAATCAGACCTATTTGGCTTACTGTACTGTAAGCAAGAATTAATTTGATGTCTGTTTGAGAGAGCGCAAATAGGAATCCAATCACAGCGGTCATAAAACCAAGTATTAAGAATATATGCGTTGTATCAAGCTGCTCAGAAAAGATTGCCTGAAAACGGATGAAAAGATAGAGACCACCTTTTACATACAGCCCAGATAATATGGCGGACACGATAGAAGGGGCACTAGGTGTGCCATGTGCTCTAGGCAGCCAGCTGAAAAGTGGCATCAGTGCAGATTTCAGACCGATTGATGTAATAATCAAACTGTATGGTAGTATTAAGGCCCTTGGGTTTTCTATGAGTGACATCCTCTGACCAATAATATCCAGATCAAGAGAACCGAAAATCTTGTACATGTAAGCAATTCCCAGTAAGAACAAAGTCATAGATACAATATTCGTCAGTAGATAGAGCATACCGTCATATATGGATTGGCTATCTTTTTTAAACATGATCAGGACACTAACAACGATGGTTGATAACTCTATAAGCACATAGATTGTAAACATATCATTGGCTAAGAATATACCGTTCATTAAGCCTTGTAGTATAACAAAGAGGAATAAAAATAGTCGATTCATATAAGGTTTGTGATAGTTGAAAAGAATCATGCAAGTAAATAAAAATGCATTAAGAAGAACAAGGACTGATGCGATATTATCTGATTTTAGGGCAATGCCTATACCCTGATCATAATAACCAAGCACATGAATGACCGTGCCGTTCTCCTTCGTATAGATGAAGAAATAGACAGCCATGGCTAGTACGATCAGTTGCATCATGAACATGGATATCTTAGGTAGGCGATTAAAAGACAGGTAGATAAAAAGTGCCATAATGATAGGGAACAGAACTATAAGAAATAATGGCATCATGACTCATCCCTCCGCTTCTTTTTAACCTTCATCCAGTTGGTTGAACCATAACGATGGTATAGGCTGATGAACATTGTAAGTGCAACTGCTGTGACAGATACACCGATAACGATAGCTGTAATCATGAGTGCTTGAGGTAAAGGGTCTGCCACCATAGAAGGATCACTAACCCCAATTGGTGGAATCATAGTAGATTCAAAATTAATTGCAAGGAAAAAGAGTATAATTGCGACTTGAATTATACCAAGAGAAATAATGGTTCTGATGATGTTACGGCGCGCTAGCAGACCATAAAAACCAACACAAAATAGGATTAAAGCAATAATCTCACCAAAACTTAAAGTCATTCGCCTACCTGCTTTCGAAGAATATAAAACGATAAAATACAACGGTTAAACCACAACTTACTTTAATACCAATCAACCCATTCATAATAATTAGATACACCCTCTTTGTCGAAAGTGAAGCATAAGGATTAAGATAGAAGATCAAAACAATAGCAAATACGACAAGAGCCACATAGATAACCTTCTCTAGGTTGGTTAAGGTAGCTGATCTCAAAGTTTTTGAATAGGTAACAAGATAATGTATTATGAAAACCGAAGCTAGTATGGCACCACCTTGAAAACCACCACCAGGCGTAAGATGCCCATTATAAATAATGTATATCCCAAAGATAATGATATACGTATACAAACTGCCCATGGTTTTTCTAAGGAGTATGGATTCTTCATTCATTAATAATCTCCTTCATGTCTAGAGAAATAGATAATCCCGATGACGCTAACTAATAAAACAAGGGTCTCAAACAACGTATCAAAAACTCGATAATTCAGGTATATGCCAGTCACAGAATTAAGTGCACCAGTGTCATTCATAAAATGAGTCATATAATATGCTTTTAACTGGGATGCCTCTGGTAATACTTCTATAGGACCTTTAACCATTAAAAAAAACAGGCCAACCATTAAAAGCATTATAAAACCTCTTCGGATTCTATCACTCATAATTGTCCTCCAATTTTTTAGGTGTTACAAAATGAAAATCTATTTTATAACGACAGGTAAGATTAAGAAAATCAATCATGCTGTCAAAATGGTAATTGGATGTCTCGCCGTATACGTCAATTGAAGTATCATTTTGAATAATGATGACATCATAGTGACTATCTTCAAGGATCTCATGGAGATCTTTTTTAGTTGAAATAGTGTCCAGTTGAAGACTCATATAATCAGTGTATTTGGTGATGCTCTCAAGAATATCATGAATGTTTTCTTTGTTAGTGCTAGTATGTTTGTAATAAACTCGAAAGACTTTATATTTTGTCATAGCAACCAGATAGATAACGGTAGCGAGTGTGCAGCCTATAACTGCTTCGGCTATGGCTACATCTGGCGCTTTATATAATAGGTAAGCAAAGGAAGACAGTAAAGAAAAAACACCGGCGTATATGATCGTTCGGCGTAATACTTCAGTTTGAATTGCTGCAATTGCAAAGATTACCATCATAATAAGAATGACATATTGCATATTACTCTCCTTTGGAATCGAAACCGCTTAAATGAGCGCCTCTCACAATAATATGGTTAGAAAGAGGATTTAAGATTATCATAAAGAACAAAATAATCCCAACTTTTAATGAAAATAAGGACAAGTTTTTATAAACCATAACACCTATTAATATCAAGACAAATCCAGCGGTATCAATAATGGAAGCTATGGAAGCCCTTGAATAAAAATCATAGAATTTGTATAGGCCATATATACCGATGCCAACACATATGGTCCCCATAGTAATAATGACTAAGCCGATAATTTCATTGAGTGGCATTATAGTTTCCCCTTCCGTTGAACGAATCTTGAGATGAATATGATACTAATAAACCCCAGCAATGAATAGACGATGGCTATATCTACCAGGTAGTTTAGATCTTCGATTATTGCAATAAGTAGAATCAACATTATTATAATTGCTGAAAACAAGTTAAGCCCTAAAATACGGTCCCATATGGTTGGACCCCGCAGTACTCTAAGAAGTACCAGTACAGCATATAAAAGAAACAATCCAGATATGAGGTTTAGCATCGTTTCTCCTCCTTAGTGATTAAAGCGTTCTCAAAATGTCCAAGTATGATTTTTGAGGCAAGGGCGGGGTCATCAGTTGTTGGATTAAGCCATAGAACCGTTATTTCATTATCTTTGATATCTATGGTTACTGTGCCAGGTGTTAAAGTGATACCATTAGCAATTAAGCAGACAGGCCATATGCGATGGATATCTGTTTTTATGGTTATGATCATAGGTGTATCATCTTTAAAAAGAATTATATGGATTACAGCGATTGCGGACTTTATAATATTAGCAAAGAGTACCCATATGTATCTAAGGAGACTTATGAATGATAAGCGATATGGACCTGTAAAGCCTTCTTCATCAGTAAAAAGAAGGGCTACCACTATATTGGCTACCAATGAGACGGCTATACCGATGAGTATTGTTACGAGACTGAAATTCTCGTTAAGAATACACCAAAAGAACACGGAAACAATCATGATTAACCAATATTTCTTAATATGTGCCATAGGCGTACCCCCTAACAATA
>JAQICP010000043.1 GCA_027858555.1 Vallitaleaceae bacterium | reverse complement strand
TAATCCCTTGATTGTCCAACTCCAAGTTATTGATTACTTTTTGAAGTTCAAAGAGTGAATAGTATGCAACTATGCTATAGTTACCCTGACCTTTTATGACATATGCCAAGGTTGGATCGGATGATTCAGAGGATATAAACACTTTAGACCAATAGGTCTCATCATAACTAGCTCTCTCTAGATAGAAATCTTGAAATGACATATCAAATCCAACAATATCCTGATCAAGTGTAGGTGCTACAACAAATTGCAAAATAGAAATAATAAGAAAATTATTCAATAATGTCTTTTTTAATGATTGTTGCTTGTCCATGTCAATTCACCTTTACATAGCTTCCATCTATTATTTTATAAATAACACACCCTCTAATACCACGCTAAGTATGCTACTGGATTAAGCTTATATATTATGGTAACTGTAGACAATATTCATTGTTCCCATGGAAAGTTCCTATGGAACAAAAAAACCCAAGTGTATCTAGCATGTACACCTATATTGGAATTTCCACTATTCATTGTACCTTCATATAAAACCTATAATCTATATTTATTATAGGCTTTTTAGATTAGCTTATCAACACATTACTTACTAATATCAAGATACTCGTAAAAAATTCTTTGATTTATAAATGCATTGATATCCCTATCATTATCAAAATAACTATATGCCAAGATTAATTTGGTAATTGCTGAAATCATAGAGATGTTTCTGAGGGGGATGGCGCCTGCATCAAGTAATTTTTTACTTGAAATGTACATTTTCTCTTCCGAGTTTCGAAACGGTACCAGATAGAGTTTTACATCGACGCTTGTGCAGTAGTCTATATATGCTTTTAAAGACTCATTAGGGGTCAAATCAGTGGTATTATGTGTTGCTGAGTGATATAAGTCATGAATGATGGCCAGTGGCTTATTACTGCCAAATTGGTAGTACTGATAGTTAAGCCCTGGATATGGTTTAATTACCATTATGGGGGCTCCTAGATAGTTAAGGTCCCTAAATCGTTCAGGTTTAGGGACTCGTAAATCCTCAATTGAAGGATTCACTTCTGATATATGATATATGAATTGTTGTTTAATAATCTTGCCGAATATGATATCCCCAAAAGATTCAAACAGATCCGTTACATGCATCGCTTCTAACATTCTGGTGGCAAGATACACAATCGGTTCCTGTTTTTCATTTTCGAATATGGTAAACACACCTGGAATATTCTCTCTGACAAAAGCCACACAACTGAGGAAATTTCGTCTACCATTACTGCGACCATCTTCAAGTGGGTAATTGCTTCCTGTAAAAACCATGGGTATACTGATATGGCTAAATAAATAGCTCATAATAGACGCCGTGTAAGGTAAGGTATCAGAACCATGGGCTACTATAACACCATCATACTGGGTCAGGTCATGGGTCAATAAATGCTTATGTAATATATGCCAATGATTTGGGATAATATTTTCCGATAGAATATTAAATGGTTGTGTAATATCGAACTCAATAGTCTCTTCGATGTGTTTATTCACATAAGAAAGCAGCATATCTCTTGCTGAAATATCCACATCTATGGTATCCCCTGAAACAACGCTGCCAATTGTCCCGCCTGTAAAAACTGCTAGTATCCTCATAAATCACCTGTGCTATGTTATTTTTTGTGCTTAATATATAAAATGTTAGCATCCTGTCATTAAAGCACTAAGTCCGTATAATTATACCATATGTCTTATATGAAAAACTATATTGTATTGGTAATTCATTTTCAAGGGATATCTGTCATCACTTAAACAATAATAAAAGCAGGCTCTGTATATCTAACATATACAAAGCCTGTTATAATTTCTTTTTTATCTATACATATAGTAGTATGGAGAAAAAATGTAGTATACTACCTGCTAAAACAAAAATGTGCCACACTAAATGATGATACTTGAACCAGCGAAAAGCATAAAATAAAACGCCAATACTATAAGCTAAGCCACCAAGTACCAATAATAAAAAGCCTTGATCCGTGATTGCCACTCTGATGGCCCCACTAAAGAATACGATCATCCAACCCATAGCTAGGTAGATCATGAGATGAATTTTTTGATAGCGTTTAATCCATATGGCTTTTAAAACGATACCAATTCCAGCCAGCCCCCATTGAATAGCACATATGACTATTCCTTTGGTGCCGCCAACCGCTATCAGCATATACGGTGTATAGGTACCTGCGATAAGGCAGTATATTGAAAGGTGGTCCATCTTTTCAAAGATAAACTTTGCTTTTTTATGCGTCAATGCATGATATATGGATGAGTTAGAATATAGCAATATCAACGTACCGCCATAGATTGCCATACTGACCATATAGAGTGTGTTCCGTTCTGATCCTTGCACTAACAATATCACCAATCCTACTACACCGAGCAGACTACCGATACCATGTGTTATTGCATGAGAAATCTCTTCTCCTATGGTAAACTTTTTCTTCATAGTATTAAGTTTCATATTTGCATTTGCTTCCATATTGACCTCCAAAATATTTATGTAGTAATCAAAACTACTTGTTGACTCTACGATATTTATTATATCCATATAGAGGCCATATGTCAACGTGTAATTGCTTTTTCTTCACATAAAAAGAGCCCTGCAATCAACCTGTATTCTGGATATTTGAAGTCCGTCCCCATGAACTAAAAAAACAGACTTACAAACACCATCATATTATCGGTATTTGAAGTCCGTCCCCATGAACTTAGATCTATAACAATG
>JAQICP010000041.1 GCA_027858555.1 Vallitaleaceae bacterium | reverse complement strand
CTGATTACTCAACTGGGTCAGTATGCTAATTACGAAGCTGAACTAAAAGAGATCCATAGCTATAGAGACACTTCTAAAGTGGACCTGGCATTTAAAGAATTAAAACAACACTGGGAAAGCTACCTAGTAAAATACCAAATAAAAACACCGGATAAAAACTTTGACACCATGGTTAATATCCATAACCCCAAACAGAGCTTAACGACTAAAAACTTGTCCAGATTCCTATCGTTATATCAATTAGGACTAGGCGCTAGAGGAATCGGTTTTAGAGGTACACCACAAGACTTGATTGGCGTCATGGGTCTATGTCACGCAGAGACAACAGATATGATGAGTAAACTTTTATCGACACAAAGAATGGATGGCTCAGCAATGCATCAATTCTTCCCACTCACAATGGAGGCGACCAATGGTGATTCTTCTGAAATGGAAGATCGTTATGATTTTTATGGTGACGACCACCTTTGGATTATACAGACAATTGCAGAGTATATAAAAGAGTCAGCAGATTTTGATTTTCTAAATAAAGTAGTACCTTATTATGAGAAAGACCAGCATGAGCAACCAAAAGATGAAGGTACTGTTTTTGATCATATGTGTAGGGCAATAGAATTTACAAGATCACATGTTGGTAGTCATGGCATTCCTTTATTGGGCTTTGCTGATTGGAATGACACTGTGAATCTACCTATGGGCGCTGAATCTATATTTAATGCAGACCTTTATGGGAAAGCTTTGATTGAGTTAATTGCATTATGTCAGTTCCAAGATAAGTCTGATTTTGTAGAGAAGTTCCAAGGTTATTATGATGACATGAAGAAATCAGTGAACGAACACTTATGGGATGGTGATTGGTATATTAGATATTTCGATCATAAAGGCGTTCCCCTAGGTTCTAAAATTAATCAATATGGTTCAATCTTTACTAATGCACAATCTTGGACAGTTTTTTCAGGCTTTGCAACAGATGAAAGAGCAACGAGAGCTTTAGAGTCAGTTAATGAAAAATTAAATACAGCAAAAGGTATTAAACTAAGTTTCCCAGGTTTTAATGGTTATGACCCTGAAAAGGGTGGCGTATCCACTTATCCACCTGGAGCAAAAGAGAATGGTGGTATATTCCTTCATTCTAATCCTTGGGTGATTATTGCAGAGACCATGCTTGGTCATGGGGATCTTGCCTACGAATACTATAATCAAATTAATCCAATTACTAAGAATGATATTATTGATGAATTTGAAGTAGAGCCATATGTCTATCCACAAAATATATTAGGGGATGAACATCCTCAATTTGGACTTGGTAGAAATTCATGGCTGTCAGGAACTGCCTCATGGGCATATCAAGCTTCCACAAAGTATATTATGGGTATTAGAGCAGACTATGATGGTCTTGTGATTGATCCATGTGTACCGAGGAAGTGGGATAGATTTGAGATAACTAAGCACTTTAGAGGTGCAACATACCAGATTACAGTATACAATCCTAAACAAGTATCAAAGGGAATTGAAAAAATGATAATTGATGGGATTGATTATACAGGTAACAAAGTTCCGGTATTTAATGATGGTAAAGTCCATCGTATTGAAGCATTTATGGGTTAACCCGGCCCATAATATAAAACTAATATGGCTCCCGCTAATATTGGTGGCAAAAGCACTTAGATGTTAGCCCATCTAAGTGCTTTTTTTGTTTATATATTATTATTTGGTTGAGTTCTTATAAAACTTTTTAAAACCCGTTGATCTTTTATCTCGGAATCCATCATCTGGTTAAGTGATTCACGTATATGGGGTCTTTCTATATTATCTGATGCGATGACTTCCAATGCGCTTGTTATGATATTTGTTAGATTCATTGAGTGTTCGATGGCGTTTTTTATAATTGTTTCGCGATCTACAAATGATTTGCTATTGATATGTTCTTTTCGGTCACTTAGTAGGAATGAAATAGAATCAAAGCCAGCCAGACTTATATCGGAATCCTTTTCAGCAGCACAAAATAACAGGGACTCATAAAACGCCATCTTTTTTTCGGTAAGAGCAGCTAGAATTATAGAAACTGTTTTTATAGATAGATTATATTGCCCTTGGATTTTTGAGGAATTTTTATAAAGTCGTAGTATATTAGCTTGAACACCTAAAAATTGTTCGATTAACTGAATGGATCTACTCATGTCACTCTCCTAACGTGAATTCCCATTGTTACCTTATATGGAATATGATACTAAATTACTAGTTTCTAGGCAATAAGCAATAGGCACTAAGTGGCAAATGCTATAAATATAAACAATGTGTGATAATATATTATAAATGATATAATTAATATGAATTGATACTATATGGTTACTGCATTAATACTGTGTTTAGATAAGGAGAACTTATGACGATTTCAGTCAACATTATATTGAATATGGCGTTTTCAGTTGTGATCTGTTTTGGCATACCTATTATTGGAATGGTGATAGTATCTAAAAAATCTAAATACATGGTTGGTGCATTTATTGCAGGATGTATATCTTTTTTCGTCATGCAAATATTGATTCGAATACCATTGGTTCAGCTTGTGATGATGAATGCTGATTTTAAGGATACTTGGTTAACTAAGATAGCGATCGCGGTTATACTAGGGCTTACAGCTGCATTATTCGAAACGGCCGGACGATTAGCATCCATGAAGTGGTTGATTACAGACAAGAGAGCAGGGTATTATACAGCCGTAGCACATGGTCTTGGCCATGGAGGTATCGAAGCAGCTCTTTTTGTAGGTATTAATTATATAATCTATATAGTGATTGCCATAGGGCTTGCAAGGGTTGGTACAGATGCGAAGTTATTTAGTCTTTTTGGAGCGACACAACAACAGGTACTGATAGAAATGTTTACAGAGACAAACCCCATACTTTTTCTCGTTGGTGGACTCGAAAGAGGCATGGTAATCCTATTTCACGTGGGTATGTCTGTGATCATGATGACCGGTATCATTAAGAAGCAAGCAGGACGTTATTTTCTGTATGTGGTGGGTATTCATACATTATTAGACACTACCACTGTGATACTAGGCTACCTAGGGGCGAATTACTGGCTAATAGAGGTTTTTGTAGGTCTCTTTGCAGTATTATCCATTTTTATTGTTTGGAGTGGGGAAAAGACCCTTGAAGACCATCTGGAAACAACGGATGAAGCAGAAGAAGCGGTCAAGGAAGGGTATTGAATATCAAAAATCAAAATAGTAATAAGGGCAATAGTTTTAAGGATTAAGGAAGTCATTAACATGTATAAAGTAGCTGTTGTATATGTAACAAAGACCAGACTGTTATTCAGTCTGGTCGGACTAACACATAATTCCTAGCATCATATGGCGATTAAAGAAAGGCACTAACTAGTAAATTCAATAGAGTTCAAAACCAAGTTCACTGTAGATTACGATAGCGGTGAACTTCAATTATTTTTTATGAAGCTTACGATTTCATTGATCAGTGCTAAGTCAACATGATTTGGAATTGTGTACTCAGTAGGCGTGCTAGGTCCTTCGCCAGCCATTAAAAGATGGTTTAGTTTCTCAAATGAGATAAAGCTAACATTAGGTTTATCTACTAAGGCTTCTTGCCATAAATTAAAATCTGTCATAGTGACTTGATAATCACGTTCGCCTTGTAGTATAAGCAAGGGCACTTCAATATCTTGAACGAGCACAAGTGGCTCATAAGTAGCAAGGTCAGTCCAGTAAGCCTTATAAGCACCCATTACAGCTTGGGAATTGCTCAACCCATCCAAGTCTTCTAGTAGAGCCAAATCGGCGTATATGGCGTCAAAATAAGCTTGCTCTTCAGAAGATATACTAGTCATCGTTCCTTTGACATATTCTAATTGAATAGGTACCAATTCTTCAAGTGGAC
>JAQICP010000039.1 GCA_027858555.1 Vallitaleaceae bacterium | reverse complement strand
ACCGATATCTTGCAGTGCTGTATAGTCAGTTTTATTATTTTCTAACTCATACTGTAAGATTTCAAGTTCTGCCATCATTCTCTCTACGACACCCACAAGATTCTTCAACTCTTGCTTTTCTTTGTAAGACATCTTAAGTTGTTTATTTTTCACCTTATTATTAATTGACCCAACATTTAACTTTTTTTTAGCTGACTCTTTTTTACCCGGCTCTTTTTTTTCATTCTTATCTTTCCTGGAATTATCGCTACTTTGTTTATCTTTGCTAGTTTTTTGTATACCTTCACGAATCTTTTGCTTGTTCTTGCTTAAAGACTGATTAGCCTGCTCTTTAGCGTAATCTAAATAATCTTCGTACCTGCCTCTATATATGACCACGCCCGTTGCCTCAAACCCCATTATGACATTACAGACCCGGTTTAGAAAGTACCGATCATGAGATACCGTAATAACAATGCCTCTGAAATCATCAATATAATTTTCAAGCACTTTCAAGGTGTCTATGTCTAAATCATTAGTAGGCTCATCTAAAATCAGTACATTAGGCGCTTCCATAAGTACTTTAAGAAGATAGAGTCTTCTGCGCTCCCCTCCTGATAAGGAACTAATTGGTGCATACTGCATTTCACCAGTTAAAAGGAACTTATCCATCATCTGAGAAGCACTTACCTTCTGACCCGTTTCAGTCTCCACATATTCTGCAGTCTCTTTAATATAATCTATACTTCTAAGGGTGATGTCCATGTCCTTGGCTTCTTGAGAAAAATACCCGATCTTCATGGTTTCACCAATATCTACCGTGCCATAATCTGCCTCTAATTGGCCAGCTATAATGTTCAGTAATGTGGTTTTACCCGCCCCGTTAGGTCCGATAACACCCAACCGATCTGTAGGTAAAAAAGTGTACGCCAACTTAGAAAACAGACTGACATCATTAAAGCCTTTTCCTAGATTATCAAGTATAATGGTCTTTTTACCCATTCTTGCAAAACCGACTGAGATATCAATATTTTGCTGTTCCGTGATGAATTCTTGTTTTTTCAGATCCTCAAATCGACTAATTCTGGCCTTCTGCTTGGTTGCTCTTGCTTTTGCGCCAGTACGAATCCATGCCAATTCTCTTTTATAGAGATTCTGTGTTCTTTGCTCTAATACATTGGCCAGTACTAAACGTTCTGCTTTTGCTGTTACATAAGTAGTATAGTTACCCTCATAGCTGTAACATGACCCGTGTGATAATTCTATGATACGGTTGCATACACGGTCCAGGAAGTACCGATCATGGGTAACCATAAGTAAGGCGCCTTTTCTTCTTCCTAGGTACTGTTCCAACCAATCGATGGTATCACTATCAAGGTGATTAGTAGGCTCGTCTAGTATGAGTAAATCACAATTAGACAGTAACGCCGAGGCTAATGCCACCCTTTTCCGCTCACCACCAGAAAGTGTGTTAATCTTTTTATCAAATTCAGATACTTGAAGTCTTGTTAAAATGGTCTTGACTTGACTTTCAAGTTCCCAACCATTGGCCAAGGTCATCTTTTCTGACAGATCAAGTAATGTACTTTGAAATGCTTTATTTTCAGGATGCATATGGGCTTTTTCAACAGCAATCTCATAGGCTCTAAGAATTACGAAAATCTCTGAATCCCCCTTAAGCACCTGTTCTAAAACCGTAGCCTCATCGTCAAATACCGGGCTTTGAGGTAGATATTCTATAAGTGTTGCTTTTGCTTTTGATATATTGCCGCTGTCTGCACTTTCATACCCACCAAGAATCTTAAGTAAGGTAGACTTACCCGTACCATTAATGCCAACTACCCCAATACGGTCGTTTTCATCTATATGAAACATAATCTGTTTGAATAGTGTTTTCATGCCATAACTTTTTGATAAACCATCTGCTTGAATAAGCGCCATTGTCTTAACCTCTAGTTTTTACCTTCTAATTACTATCTTATCATTTTATTATCTTTGTTCATTTTAGCATACTCGGTATGTTTTGGAAACACATAGTAAAACTTAACATATTATTATATCAAACTCAGGTATAGAATAATAATTATTAAAATTGCTTGTTTTTCTCCTATAAGCTTAACTATCAACTCACCTAAAAAGGGATCTAATTATACAATGCTCGAAATGTAATGCACGTGCTATATACGACTAATTACGCAGTTATTTATGTGTATATTGTCCTACTATCTATATCTAACTAGTTATAAATCATCATGTCAAATAATGCTTATTACCTTATAATATGGTCCTTTTAAGTGTATAATTAGAGTGTAGAGATAGATTGTATTTAATATAATTATAGGAGGTTATTATGAAGAAAAGATGTTTATCGATACTACTAACCGTTAGTTTATTACTAACACTAATAGCACCACTTAGTGTGTCAGCGGCTACTTATCAACAAGTCGCTGATGAAGCTACTGAAATATGCGAAGCAATAGACATGGTAGTCGGCACTGGAAGTGGTCTAACACCTGCTTATCTGGCATCAACACCAAAAAGATATGGTGGCGCAAAACTTATTGTGGCACTTAGGGGCTACCTTGACATTTCATTAATATATCCTTTTTCTGACAACTTTACGGATTATATGGACCTAACTTGGGTTCAAGGCCGTAATATCCTTGGCTATCTAAAAGAACATCCTTCCATTGGTTATAATGGCAAGCCCGATGGCTCTTTTGCACCTAATGACAATATGACTGTCAAAGAGTATTATAAATTAATGCTTGTTTCACTAGGTTATATTGAAAACACCGATTTCTCATGGTCAGGAAGCGCAACCATGCCAAGCGTTATGGAGCTTGCTACTACCGCAGGCTTAGTATGGCTTGATGAAAATGATGCTTTTACTATGGAAAAATTATGTGTTGCGACAGTAGAAGCATTAAAAGCTACAAGAAAAGGCTCTACTGATACATTGGCACAATGGTTGGTAGATCAAGGGGCAATCGATCCAGCTATAGCCAGCGCTTATAATCTTATTACACCCGTAGCAGTTGTTAGTGCTACTGCAACTGGCTATCATAACTATGAAATAGCCGTCGTTAATGGTGAAACTGTTATTTCTATACAATTGAACAATGGTATATTTTCAACTGATATCGGAGGCAATAACTTAACCACTCAATTGTTGCTAGATGGCATAGATGGCGATCTAGATACCGTTGTATCCTTTGATTCGGCAGTAAGTCTTACATATCAGAATGTTAGTAGGCTATCTGATACTCTGATAACCATAGCAATTCCAACTTCACCTAACTATCGAATAGCAACGCATGAAGCCATTACAATTACCATTGATCCTAGCTTGATTCAAGAAGCACCTGCTGCAGCCCTTACAACATCCTTCACTATCGCAGATGTGGGTAGTGGTACAATAGATCATCCTTGGCAACTATATCGTTCTGCAGACTTTGCCATGATGAATCAAGAACCTGATGATCAATACTCTGTTATGGGTGACATTGATTTTGAAAGTCAACCTTTCACACCAGTTAATCGCTTTGCAGGTATTTTATATGGTAACAACAGAAAGCTTAGTAACATCGTTATTCAACAAGTTGCACCTCAAACTGCTGCCGGTCTCTTCCTTGTTCTAGATGATGGGGCAGTAATAAGTAATCTATATATTGAAAACGCAATTGTGACTGGTATAGATTCCAGTCTATATTCAGCTGGTGTCCTTGCTGGTATCTCCGGTAACGTCTCCTTGACTAATGTCAATGTGGACACTGGAGAAATTTCTTTAACATCTGTTACTGGCGGATTAATTGGTGCTGTAGATGGCCAAACCACATTAGATAGTTGTCAGATTGATGGATTATCCATACAAAGCAGCAGGTACATTGGCGGTTTTGTAGGTTCAGTATCGCCTTCTGGTAATCTCGGTATTACAGATAGTTCTATAGATAATTTTACCGCAACTGGTTCTTATTCTGTAGGTGGTATGGTTGGCTTAGTTGCCGGAAATGCAGGCATCTATGATTCAACAGCTTCTGTTGACCTGACAGGAACCGCTTCCCTATTTAACACAAGTGATGTAGGCGGCGTTATTGGAACCGTAAACAACAGTACTACTGTTAGTGGATGTAAAACATATGGTACACTAACTGGTTACTCTGATGTAGGTGGCATTGTAGGCTATACGAATAGCAACTTATTGCTTGACTCTAACCATAGTGGTATAGATACATATACCTACAAGTACCTTATGTTCGATTATGTGTCCACTGCAATTATCCATAGAATTCTAGGTAGAGATGATGGCTTAACTTCTATGGATAATACTGGGTCATCAGCTGCTGTACTAATTAGGGATGCAGATGGCACAGATCATACCCATTGGGTTTCTGATGTGGCTGGCCTTGATGGCGAGGATGCCCTTTTATTCTTAATGCCAGACTTCACCATCTATATACCAGCACCCATTGTTCCAGGACCTGTACTACCTGATATCATATGGGATTTAGGACCATTATTCCCATAAAATAACAAGAACAAAGGGTACATCTAGTACACGTTTTCCCATAGGGAAATTGCTAAATATAAGGAAAGTTCTATTTTTGGTGAGAACTTTCCTGTAGCATCAAAAAGAGGATCGTTAACTATTCTCTCAGACTGTAGACAAAGAGTAATCATGCAAATGCACTGATTGCTCTTTTCTTTTGTTCAAAATCAAGAAATACTTGTATATAACACAATAAATTTGAGGGAATACCATCTAGCTTACCTGTCTTTTGTAACATCATTGCTAATTTTTTCATATTCATACATGCTAAGGTGAGCCCGATTTTCATTTTCATTCGCGATAGCCTTCACGTGTTGTTGTCGAATAACCAATGGCTTGATTGTTTGGACAGATATAGCAATCATAATGTTCATCGTAAACATATTCTTTTTTTAAGTCTTCTTCATAAAATAAAGCTGCTTTCTTTGCTATATGTTTAGCTGCTTTTCTTTTGTTAGCACTAGCTTTTATATGTGTTACATCAATAAAAGTTACACTTGTATCAACGAAGTCATATTTAAAACATTGTTCTAATACTTTTGAAAAGATTAGCTCGAATATATTAGGTCCTTCAAAGCGTCATTTATAATTTTTACCAAAGGTACTGAAGTGAGGAACTTTCTCATAAATATCTAAGCCTAAGAACCATTTATATGCCATGTTGACTTCTAGCGCTTTAATTGTTTGTCTCATACTTTTTATACCGGATAGCCATCCTTTTAGGTAAGCAAGTTGCTTATCTCTTATTTCCTCAATATCAATACCACAGTATCCAAGAAGCATAGATGCTCCCATTTCTGCAACTAGCTCTTCTTTGGAATATACCTCAGAACCAAAACGTGTTGTCTTTGTATGTCTATTCAACATTATTTCATGGCCAGTCCAATGAATTAGTTCATGGAATAATACCGAATAGTAATGCTCTGGTGATTTAAAGGTTTTTTCTTGTCTCATCTTCAAGATCAATGTCCTTGTTCTTTTTATCAACGTATGTATTAAGTTGCCAGAATATTACCATGTGTTTTTTACAGCCTTTTTTGATTTTTATATCAGGATTCTTGACCTGTAAATCTTTAATCTGCTTGAATGTAATAAATTCACATTCATCTTCAGGCAATATCCAGAGATTAATACCTCTGTATGGTCTTCTAGTAACATAATTGACTTTTCGTGCGTTCCAACTTTTTTGCCATGGTGCCAAGCCACCATTTGTTATGGCTTCTTCTAATAATGTAATCATTTTCTCTGCAATAATTTCATTATATGGAAACACACCGCCTTGATCTCTTGCTTGCGAAATTAAACAGTCTATCTCTCCAGCAAGTTATTCATAATTTCTCATTTTGTTCTCCTTCATTTGCTTGCCTAAACGAGTTATTTGTTAAGTTAATTAAAATAATTGACTTAAATGAAGATACAAAAAAAACGAACTCAATTCAAGGTCTGTCAACCTGGATTAGTTCGTCTACTTAATTATCGTACTCTGTACACCTGTATATATTATATAGCTAAAATATATCTTTTACAAGAGTAAAATAAGATATGAAGAAAGGGCTATATATATTTGTAGTAAATTGATTCGTTAGATTTCACTTAGCGAAAAGGTACTTTTAGCAGTTTCATAAAAATCGTATAAAGTATTGATGGATATAATTGCCTCATCTTTATTTGCGATTTCTTCGTGTATTGCTAGATTGCCTTTTTTTCTTATATAATGCATATTAGATATCAGCTCGTTATCGACTTTCATAAAACCGTTTAAACCATTAATAGAATCACGTATACTTTCTGGAGCCTTTTGATGATAATAACAGAGAAAGTCTACAGACCGATTTCACATGAGTGGAGTGCGCAAGCATCACAATCTCCCAACTAATTCAAATCTGCTAGTTAGCTATCAAAAAAAACACGAGTTCCACTAGGCTCGTGCTTTGAATCAATAACTTTCAATTTGCGGGCCGATGATTCTATTTAAGATACGGTTCACTGTGCTACACCAAACTTCATTTTTTCACCTACTTAATTCTGGAGTAAAATCAAATGTATTTTCTACAACCCCTGTCAATAATTTATAAACTAACATTCCAACATTTTCTCTTAAGTATTGAACTAATTCTAAATATCGTTTCCATTTATTTCTTGTATATTCATTAGCACCTAAGCGAATACCCGTTTCCATAAGCCTTTTTTCTATAAGACAAAACCCTTTAGTATCTGCTAAAGCATCACATATTTGAATCAATTTATCATAATCATCGTATTCTACACGGTTTAAATAATCTGTTAGAAGCAGTTCATCCTCAGTAGAACTATCGTTCTTCCCTAAGTATTCATTAAAATTTATACAGTACCAGGTACACTCATGGTAGCATATGCTTGTTTCTCAGTACCTGGTACAGATTTTAAACATCTGTAAATTTTGCAAAATTGAAAGACTTCTAATGTCAAGAAGTCTTTCAATTCAATCTTCTATTCAACTTTTTGTCGATTGAGGTTTCTTAAGAGTAAAACTGTCATTTGAGACATAATAATCATAATAAAAATTATGTCCTTTGAGATTATTGAAG
>JAQICP010000033.1 GCA_027858555.1 Vallitaleaceae bacterium | reverse complement strand
AGTCGAGATCTTATCCGGTGTTTTTGAAGGAAGGACAACCGGTGCTCCTATTTCACTAATCGTATTCAATACCAATCAACAATCAAAAGATTATGATGAAATTGCCAAACTTTGGCGACCAGGTCACGCCGATTATACTTATGACATGAAATACGGTTTTAGAGACTATCGTGGCGGTGGCCGTTCATCAGCTAGAGAAACCACTGCAAGGGTAGCTGCTGGTGCAGTTGCTAAGAAAATTCTTGGTATGCTTAATGTGGATATTATGGCATACACCAAATCCATCGGTCCAGTGACCATCGATATGGCGAATTTTGACAGGGATCAGATCTACAAGAACTTCCTTACCATGCCAGATGCTTCCAAAGTTGCAGAAGCTGAAGCTTATCTAACAAAAGTTAAAGACGCAGGCGATTCTGCTGGTGGTGTAATTGAATGTGTGGTCAACAATTGTCCTGTAGGTTTAGGAGAACCAGTATTTGATAAGCTTGATGGCTTGCTTGCAAAGGCGATTATGTCACTTGGGGCTATGAAGGGCATTGAATTTGGATCAGGCAGCGATGTGACCACAAGAACAGGTAGTGAAAATAATGACTTTTTTACCTATGTGGATGGCGAATTAAGTAAAGAGACGAATCACGCAGGCGGTACACTTGGTGGTCTATCAGATGGCAGTCAGATATTCATGCGGGTTTATGTAAAACCAACCCCATCCGTTCACACCACTCAACGCACAGTTACCAAAGATGGTCGCAACGTAGATGTGAATATAGAAGGTCGTCACGACCCAATTATTGTGCCTCGAGCTGTTATCGTTATTGAAGCCATGGTGGCACTGACTTTAGTGGATATGCTTCTAGCTAATATGTCCAGTAAACTCAGTAATGTAATGAAGGTATATCAGACATAGACAACTGATTATATTTCATATTTATGTACTTACCCAGAACGAACCAAACAATGCGTACATGTGTTAATCTAATTAAAAATACTGCATATCAAAAAGCTACTAGAAGTTTTCTAGTAGCTTGATTTTTGTGAACTATATTAGCGGTCCAATCAAACTTGTTGATTGATTCACATTAATCTTATTTTTTAAACAATGACCCTATTGTATAGATGATAACCCCAACTATTACAAACATATCTGCAATGTTAAAAAACACATCTTTCTTGAACCAAAATGAAAAGAAGTCTACAACATGTTCTTTTTTATATCGATCATATAGATTCCCAAGGGCGCCACCAAACATGAAACACACACCAAGTTTCATCATATGTGCACCTTTTAAAAACATGAGTGGTATCCCAATCACCATTAATATCAACAACGATAGTGTACTGAGTACCCAAAGCAAAGCTTGGTTATTCTTAAGAAAACCAAATACCGCACCTTTATTATAGACTAAACCAAGGGTAATTTTGTCCTGACATATCTGTTCCTTTTTACCAACATAATTAGCTTCTGCTTTATCTTTAGTCCATTGATCTAATAAAAATGCAATGGGAATGAACAATATTTCCATAATATCGCCTAACCTCCAACTTTTTCTCACAAAGAATTATACTAGCTTAGATATCCATGTCAAGCTCCGGAACCTCTGTTACCCTCAAATACTTAGATAGACACCCCACAATAAAATCATGGTCCTTAACATGTGGCATATTAGAAACGGTAATGACAGCAACAATACCGCTTCCCTTTATTCTGACAGGAAATCCACCGCCACAAAAGATATAATCGTTCTCGCTCAAACCATGAGTAATCACATCCTCTTTAGTCATTTTTGAAACCACGGTAACACCGAGAGAGCTTCTTTCCATAAGTGAAACCGTATTGAATTTCCTATTCATCCAATTCTGATTATTCAGATTTGTTTTCTCAGTCGCATACTGAAAAATAATATTACCACTCAGTTTGCGAATGCATACGGCAAGTTCAATGCCCTTCTTATGTATTTCCTCTACAATAAGTTTTCCTAATTCCCATGCATCTTGATTATTAAAATGCTCAAATCGAAGCATTTCTTCCTGTTTCATAATTAATTCATTTGCTTCATTATACGTCATTTGACTCATGATTATTCTCCTTTTTACTAACTTTATCAACATATGACAGCCTATCAACATGTGTAGCAAGTGTTAGAAATCTGCGCGCGTATGTTCCTCTCATATTATACATTATGTATGCTACTAAAACAATTTAACCGTTACTGTATCACCATCTATTTTACTTAATTCACCTCTACTAACATCCTCGAATGACAACATATTCAGTATTGAATTCTCGTTTTTTTTGATCTCCACCATATCCTTAATAGCATTCTTAATTGAAATATGTAGAATATTGCCCTTCATTCTAGCACTAATTTTCGAATTATTCATTTTTTTATTCAGCTTAAGTATGAAATTGATTAGAAACTTAGGACCTTTTATCAATGCTTCCAGTAATTTGAGTGCCAAACCACCGTTTAACACCTCTACTTTAACTAACGCCAATTGTATCTCTATTTCATTATAATCATATTCCAGACTAATTTGACCTAACTTAAATTGTACATCAGCCTTTTTACTCTTTATATATACTTGACCTGATAGACCACCTTCTATAAGTTTCAGCTCATCTACTCTAAAAGCTTTTTGATCACCGATTTCCGGTAATATTTCATCTATAAACACCTGGCCCAGTCAAAGCTCCAAATCCGATACATTCAATTTTATACTTAGCCCTTTATGTAATGTTATTGTTTTTCCCATTTATTCTCACCTCTTATAGTAAAACGTTTTTGCAATTATTATCATGTGACCTATTACAAATTCGAATATAAATACCCTTATTATAGTATTAATGAACCTCACTATAACAAACCATTTACTGATTTCATTGGTAATATAACACTTAAGTCAATTATATTAACTCTGATTTTCTTTCCAATCTCGATATGTTTGTATATCATTATGTAATGCCTGTATGACAAAGTGCATGACAGCTGCATCATCTAGATAACCAATACCAGGGATAATATCCGGAATCAAATCAATTGGAGAAACAATATATATTAGGGCTGAAACAGCCATAACAATAGAAGCGACTGGTATTTTTACATACTTTTTAGATATATAGTCTCTCACCATAGCAGATAGAATTCTTATATCTTCAACCATAGCGCCAAGAACTGGGATGTTTTTTGTCTTATCCAATACATCATTAATAATCTGAAAGATTCGCTCTTTGTCCCCAAGAATTTTTCGGGATTTTTTTGCTTGTTCCTTAAGAATTTTTTTTATTACGTCGTCGGAAGGCACTTCATAATCATCTTTGAATTTTTTCTTGCCTTCTTTCTTTTTCATTTTCTTTGATGAAATCAAGCTACTGGCTTCTAAGTATTCAATATCATCATTTTGATAAGAATTACTTTTTTCTTCTTGTGATTTACTGACATCTTTATTAGATTTATCCATTATAAACTTCCTCTCTGTTACAGTCTAACTGCTCTTTCCATGTGAAGCGCTCTTTCTTGGTTCACCAATAAAGGCAAATATAACCACAATGGCCACCAAGAAAAAAGTCGGACTCATGGCTGCAATATGAGTATTATATTTTTCTCCAATGAATCCCATAGCATACGGTATGACCATACCGCCAAGGCCACCACTACCCACGAGTAGTGCAAACACAGTACCCGTCGATGCCGGATAATCTCGACTTCCAAAGGTCGCAATCATTGGCCATTGACTTGTAAATGAAAAACCTAATCCAATGATAACAAACCACATCGCTACCTCTCCTACTTGGAATCCTGAAATGAAAATAAATAGAGATGAAAATCCTGCCAGAATCATAATGATATATTTATCTCTGTATTTCAGTGCCAAATAGCCACAAATAAATCGGCTGATTGTCATGGAGAGCCAAAAAGCTGCTACTGCGAGTCCAGACTTTATAATATTGAAACCCATATTATCTTTTAAAAATGTGGTCATCCATCCCCAACTACCAATCTCTGAACCGGTATATAAAAACATACAGAGGCAGATTAATAAAAAGCGACCATCCATTAATAATCCTTTAAAAATCGGCCATGAGATGCTATCTTCATTACGACGATTCGGAACTTTTTCTACCGCCAATAAAACTGCTAAAATAATAGAAACTAATCCGATCACAAAATAGTATA
>JAQICP010000026.1 GCA_027858555.1 Vallitaleaceae bacterium | reverse complement strand
GAATTATCCATGTCTAAACAACTGATCCTGATATTGAAAGAAGTATAGGAGGATAAGGCGCCTACTGGTGGTATACCCATTGATATATACTTGCGAGTAAAAGCCAGCCTACAATATTTTAAGTAAATATTACTAGGATATTAAATATATAAATTTTTCCCATAGTTCATGTACAAATTAATCCATTTGATGTAATATAAATAGTGAATTGAACATCAAGCATGGGAGGTTTTGATGACAGATTATACAATGGAGATGTCTCCTGATATCATGGCGGCTATTTTTGGGGATTATGATAGTAATATTAGAAAAATCGAGAATGAATTGAAAGTTAGCATTATAAATAGAGATGGTGACGTCAGAATCACAGGAGCCACAGAGGCTGTCAGGAAAGCGGTAAGATTAATACATCAATTAATTGACACCGTAAATCTAGGCGTGGAGATCACTTCCCAAAACATTGATTATAATATATCGCGTTTTGATGACTCGAGTTCAGCGGATATTTCGAAAATACATGAAGCAGTCATCTGTAAGACAATCAAGGGCAGATGGATTAGACCAAAAACCATTGGTCAAAAAAAATATGTGGATATGATTCGTAATAAGATGATTGTATTTGCATCTGGACCAGCAGGCACTGGTAAGACATATCTAGCCATGGCTATGGCAATTACAGCTTTTAAAAATAATGAAGTTAATCGAATCATATTAACAAGACCAGCTATCGAAGCGGGTGAAAAGCTTGGATTTTTACCAGGTGATTTGCAAAGTAAAGTAGACCCATACCTCAGACCGCTCTATGATGCCTTGTACGAGATTATGGGGGCGGAACAATTTCTTAAAAATATGGAACGTGGTTTAATAGAAGTTGCACCTCTCGCCTATATGCGAGGCAGAACCCTTGACAATGCATTCATAGTACTCGATGAAGCACAAAATACCACACCCGCACAAATGAAGATGTGTTTAACAAGAATTGGTTTCAACTCTAAAGCAATAATTACTGGAGACTTAAGTCAAAATGACCTTGAAGGCAAGAAACAATCTGGACTTGATATTGGTATCCAGGTTGTCGGGTCAATCAAGGAAATAGGCGTTATGAATCTTAGTAGTCAAGATGTAGTTCGACATCCATTAGTACAAAAGATTGTTGAGGCCTATGAACATTACGAAAATAGACCAATTAAACTTTCGGAAGGAAGCAAAAATGAAGCATCAAATAAAGAAACGTAATGACCCAAATCAAGCTGACCATAAGATGAGGCGGCATCTAAAAAGGCATAACATTACAAAACATTTTAAAATGATGAAATTCATATTTCCAATCCTTATGATGCTTATCATGACGGCAGTCACAATAGGCGTCCTTAATACGGTTTTATATGGAGCAGACGTGGAAACACTTGAAGTGATAGGTAGAAATATTTTTGTTGGTTTATTTTTATTGTTATTATTCGTTTATATGTATATATTCAAACCACATATCTTATTTGATAAAAAGCATATGTTGATGCTTACCATCATTTATTTGATCGTTATTATACCGTCTCAATTTTTGGCTAATACATCATTTATTTGGTTGTTACCTTACACGCTACTTGGCATGATTATTGCCCTTCTTATAGACGAAGGACTTGGTGTGTTAGCTAATTTGGTCGTGACGATTATTATAGTCATTACAGGTAATTTGGATATTAGCTTCATGCTGTTTTTCATTATTAGTGGTAGTATATCACCAGTCCTCACATCTATGGCAAAAGAACGGCAAAAAATGTTCTATGTGGCACTTTATATGATGGCGATAAATGGTGCTTTACTGGTTTTTAAAAGCATTCTTGGTAGTTCAAATGGTTTTGAAATATTAACTGAGAATATGATTTATGTGTTATTAAATCCAGCACTGGCAGTTATTGTGACTTATGGCAGCCTACCACTCTTCGAGACTATCTTTAACTTGCTCACACCATTCAAATTATTAGAGCTTACAAACACGAATCATAAGCTTCTACAACGTTTATTACTAGAAGCGCCAGGTACCTATCATCATAGTCAGATGGTTGCTAATTTAGCCGAAAAAGCAGCTATGGATATCGGTGCTAATCCTTTACTCGCAAGATCGGGCGCCTTATTTCATGATATTGGTAAAATGAAGCATCCATTTAATTTTACGGAAAATCAAAATGCCAATAATCCAAATGATCAACTTGCTCCAGATACGAGTGCAGAGATTATTATAAATCATGTTTCGGATGGTGTGAAGTTGGCAAAGGATCATAAGTTACCAAAAGAAATCATTGATATAATCAGGGAACATCAAGGTGATGCGATTGTGTACTATTTTTACCACAAAGCTAAAGAGCATAGTGATGGCTTTGTTATAGATCCAGGTAAGTTCAAGTACAATGGACCAAAACCACAATCTAATGAAGCAGCAATTGTCATGATTGCAGATTGTGTGGAAGCAGCGATAAAGGCACAATCTCCGAGTGACCGTACGATGGAAAAAATCACTGAAGTCATAAGGGAGATTATTAAGATCAAAATTTTGGATTATCAATTAGTTGAAAGTAAATTGATGCTAAAAGAATTGGTTATAATTGAAAAAGCATTTATAAAAGTATATAATGGCATGTACCATGAACGCATTAAGTATCCGGAGGTAATTGTATGATATTCATCGAGAATGAAACTTCAGAACCTTTTGATGAAAACCTTAAATCAGTGGTGATATCTGTTATCGAGTCCGCTATTGTAATAGAAGGTTGCCCATATCCTGTAGAGGTATCTGTGACAGTGGTCGACGAGCAGGCGATACAATCGATTAATAAAGACAACCGGTCAATTGATCGTGTAACGGATGTGCTATCATTTCCAATGGTTGAATTTGATAGTCCTGCTGATTTTGAGCATACTGATTTTTCGGATGAAGCTTTCAACCTTGATACAGATGCATTGTACCTTGGGGATATAATAATATGTTATGAGCGTGCAAAAGAGCAAGCCAAGCGGTATGGTCATAGTTTTGAACGAGAAATAGGTTTTCTTACAGCCCACAGCATGTTACATTTGTTTGGGTATGATCATATTAATGATACTGATGAAAATATCATGAAATCTCATCAAGAAGCTATACTCAGTAAAGTGGGGTTGTCAAGATGAAGAATAGATCATTGAAGAAGAGTTTTATATTTGCATTTAGAGGTATTTATAAAGCGTTTCAAACTGAAAGCAATATGAGAAGACATATTATTGCTGCCTTACTGGCTATACTATTTAGCTTTTTGTTGGAATTCAATCTGATGGAATGGGCAATTATGACCTTGACCATATTTAGTGTTATGATTACGGAGTTACTCAATACGGCGGTTGAGTACACAATCGATATGACATGTGGTGATAAGTACTCAAAGATTGCAGAATATGCTAAAGATATTGCAGCAGGTGCTACCTTGCTAGCTGCAATCGGTGCAATTATTATCGGATGTTTATTATATATACCTAAAATTATTGAAATATTAAAGGAGTTTATATTATGAGTAAGCGCATTATAGTGAACTTAAGTGTGGTACTTTTTTTAACGATTGCACTTGTCACAACTGTCATAGCAATCAATAAGAATGAACCAGTAGAAGAGACAGTGGTTATTGTACCAGAGGAAAAAGAAGTTATAGTAGAAAAAGAAGTTATAGTAGAAAAAGTAGTGCCAAAAACTCCAGAGACCGAACTTGAAGAACCAGTGATTGAGGTTATGGAACCGCTTTTTATCAATGAACTATCAGGACTGCCTATTGATGAAGAAAAGCAGTGGGATCGTCCTTTTGCTGTAACAATCAGCAATATTGAATATGCCATGCCTCAATATGGCATCAGTAATGCGGAGATCATATATGAGACACTTGCAGAGGGTGGTATACCTAGAATGTTAGCGGTATTTAAAGATTTTGAAACTGAAAAGATAGGTCCTATTAGAAGCGCAAGACATTATCTCCTTGATTTGGCAGCCGATAGTAATGCCATATTTGTTCATTATGGAAAGAGTCCACAAGCGACTTCTGCATTTAATCAACTAGGTGCAGAACATCTAGATGGGATGACTGCTCTTGATCTCATCATGTGCTATCAAGATCCCAGTAGAAATAGACCTCACAGCACATTCACGAGTACTGAATTATTACAAGCAGGTCTTGAATATAAGGGGTATAGCGAGCTGATTAGTGAAGATTCACCAAAGAGGTTCACATTTGGGTCGGAGGCTGTGGTACTAGATGGCACAGATGCTATTGATGCCAGTAATGTTGTACTGCCTTATTCTTGGTTTGATCCGAGCTTTGAATACGACGCAGAGACAGGGCTTTATAATCGGTTTCAGTATGGCAGTGAACAGATAGATGCCAGTACTGGTAATCAATTGACCTTTACTAATATTATTGTCCAATCGGTGGATATGTGGGGAATTCCTGGCGATTCTGAAGGACGTCTTGATATGACGCTTTTTGGTACTGGAGCTGGCTATTATATAACTGGTGGTAAGGCTGTCCCAATTACTTGGGAGAGAGAAGGTCATAGTACACAGACATATTATTATAACGAAGATGGTTCACCAATTACAATAAGTCCAGGCAAGACCTTTATTTCTATTTTTCCAGCGTATAATTTCACCAATATAACATTTGAATAGGATGTGATCATATGACCAATCAAGAATTAATCAAAATAGCAAAAGAAGCCATGGCCCATGCTTATGTGCCATATTCAAAATTTAAAGTAGGGGCTGCACTGCTCACAAGAGACGGTAAAGTATTTACTGGTTGTAATGTGGAAAACGCTTCTTTTGGTGCTACTAACTGTGCCGAAAGAACGGCCATATTCAAAGCAATATCAGAAGGTGAGAGAGATTTTGTTAAGCTAGCCGTAGTCAGTCATACAGATGCGTTTACTTATCCATGTGGTATTTGCAGGCAAGTTATTGCTGAATTATTACCGGAGGCAACTTTGATATTTTCTCATAAAGATGAGACTCAGGAATTAACCCTTAATGATATCTTGCCTTATCAATTTGATAGCAACTTATTAAATGACTAATAGCATCTATTAGTTATAAATTATAGTATGAGGTGTCGCTTTGACTACAAATGAAACTAAAAAAAGAAGACGTAATAGTGTGGTGCTTCAAGGATCTATACTTGCTCTAGCAGCAGTTGTTGTTAGGCTGATAGGTTTAATATATAGAATTCCTTTAACGAATACTTTAACCGATGAAGGCGCAGGCTTATATGGCACTGCGTTTACAGTCTATATGATGTTTTTAATGGTGTCTTCATATGGATTACCGGCTGCCATATCTAAGTTAGTGGCCGCCAAGTTGGCAGTTGGAAAAGCTAGAGAAGCTCATGCTATTTTCAAGGCCTCTTTGTGGTTTGGTTTAGTTAGTGGTACGGTTTTTTCAATCATACTGTGGGTTTTTGCTGGAGATTTTGCTAATCTCATTAAAAGTCCGGCTTCTACAGAGGCGATCATGGCTTTGGCACCAGCAGTATTTGTGTTTTCGATTTTAGCTGTTTTTAGGGGCTATTTTCAAGGCATGAATTCAATGGTACCTACAGCTATTTCACAGATATTTGAACAGATTTTAAATGCTACATTCAGTTTGATACTTGGATCAATTCTGGTAAAAGAAAGTTTTGCAAAAGGTGCCGCTGGTGGTACGATGGGTACTGGAATCGGTGCATTTGCAGCTCTTATTTTCATGGTATTTGTCTATAGTATTACGAGAAACAGGATTATATATAAGCGTATCAAAAAGGACACCCATGAGTTTAAGCCATTATCCATGCTCCATTATTGGCATGTATTGATTAGGACGGCATTTCCAATCATAGTGGGGACGGCAGTTTTGCAATTAACAGGGCTCATCGACTTAATGATGGTTCAAAGTAGCTTGCAACATAATGGGCTAACTGAAACAATTGCGAATGAATACTATGGCGTTTATGCCATGAAGGTTAAAGTTTTAATCAGACTACCTATAACAATTGCTTCGGCGCTCGGAGCTGCTAGTGTGCCAAGTATTACAGAGTCATTAGTTCAGAAGAATTACGATGATATAAAAGAAAAGATTAGAATGGCAGTTAAAACAACTTTGGTTGTTGTGATTCCTTCAGCAATAGGGCTGACAGTGATGGCGAAACCAATTATTGAGATGTTGTTTGATCAACAAAATCTAGACATAGGTGCTAAAGCACTTCAATGGGGAACTGTAGCGATAGTACTATTTAGCATATCAACACTGACCATAGGTATTTTGCAAGGCCTAGATAAGCTTAAGACACAGGCGATTATATGTTTGATTGGCATGGGGGCAAAGGTGGTTCTTAATTGGTTGTTCCTTTATGTATTTAACTGGCAATTGAATGGTGTTGTTATGAGTGATAATATTTTTGCTCTTTTATTAGTTAGTATGAATATGTATGTCATCAATAAAGTCATTCACACCCGAGTTAATATTATAACAGATATGATTAAACCTATAATTGCATCTGTTGTTATGGGGTTAATCACCTATATCATATATATTCTATTAAAAGTGTTAGTTGGGACAAATGACATACCAACACTATTAGCCATACTATTTGGTGGTATCACCTATATAATCGTAATTATTAAAATAAAGACTTTATCGGAATATGAAATCATGCAGTTTCCAAAGGGTGCAAGCATGGTTCGGTTATTTAAGCAATTTAATCTACTATAAATACCAAACAAATAGAGCTTAGGTGAATACATGAGTAAATCAAAAATAATTATAATTGGAGGCGGCGCATCTGGTTTAGTTGCAGGAATTATTAGTGCAAGGAACGGTGCAAAAGTCACTATTATTGAAAGAAAAGACAAAATTGGCAAGAAAATATTAGCGACTGGGAATGGTCGCTGTAATATTAGTAATACAGATATTGGTAAAGAACGTTATCATACAGAAAATCAAGTGTTTGATATGTATGAAGAAGTGTTTGCACAATGTGATTTATCAAAAATCATAGAATTTTTTAAAGAGCTTGGCATTGATGTGGTGGAGCTTGAAAGTGGCAAGTTATATCCGATGTCCTTACAAGCTTCAGCGGTAGTTGATGTGCTGCACCTGGAACTGGTACGTTTGAAAGTGGCTATTATCACAGATCAAGAAGTCAGTAGCATTGAATATGCGGATCAGTTTAAAGTGATTACTAGTGAAAGAACCTATTATGGTAGCCATGTGATACTGGCGGCAGGTGGTAAATCAACACCTGATTTAGGTTCTAATGGTACGGGATATGCGTTAGCCGAGAAATTCGGTCATACACTTACCAAGGTATACCCTTCCATTATACAATTGAAAACAGATTTTCCTTACCTCAGATCTGTTAAAGGCAGTAAAGTTGAAGGCATAATTAGCCTATATGATGACAATGAGTTAATTGCAACAGCTTCAGGCGAGATTCTGTTTACAGATTATGGGTTGTCTGGACCACCTGTTTTAGATATCAGTAGAATTGCCAGTAAGAGGATTAATCAAGGACTAACATCCAGTGTACAGATTGACATGCTTCCATGCTTTGGTGATCTTGATGCCTATCTAATTAAACGTATCAATCTTGCCTCAGGTAAAACTGCTAGTGAACTACTAATTGGACTAATCAACAAACGATTAATAATGCCTGTACTAAAGTCTGTAGATATCGATATACATAAAAAAGCATGTGATATTACAAAGTCAGAAAGACAAGCATTGGTTAAAGCCCTGTCAGCCTTGTCTATGAATGTTACTGGAACCAATCAGTGGAATCAATCACAAGTGACTTCGGGCGGTATTAACCTAGCAGAGATTGATTCTAAGACTTTAGCTTCGAAGATTATAGATCATCTATATATTTGTGGTGAAATAATGGATGTTGATGGTGATTGTGGTGGGTTTAACTTACAATGGGCATTTTCAACAGGCTATATAGCAGGGCTTTATGCCAGTGGAGGTATCAGTGAAAATAACAATTAATCAAATAAGACTACCATATAATCACTTGGATAATAGGCTCGGTGAAACGATTGAAAGACTCTTGAAATTAAGTGGGCCAGAAGAAATTATAACTATTCAAATCAAAAAGAAATCCATAGATGCACGAAAGAAACAACAACTCATGTATATCTATGAAGTTGATGTTGAAACTAGCAGGGATTGCTTTGTTGACAATAAGAATATTATGTTAACAAAACCTATAGAGCAGTATAAAACACCAGTTGTTGGTTTAGATGGTAATACACCACCAGTTATTATTGGAACTGGACCTGCAGGACTTTTTTGTGCCCTAATACTTGCAGAAGCAGGGCTGAGGCCAATCGTATATGAAAGGGGTAGTGCTGTTGAAGAGCGTATCAATCAAACAGAAACCTTTTTTAAAACAGGACAACTTGACTTGCAATCCAACATTCAATTTGGCGAAGGTGGCGCAGGTACATTTTCTGACGGCAAATTAAGCACAGGGGTCAAGGATAAATTCGGTAGAAAAGAAAAAGTGTTAAACACCTTCTACGAGGCTGGTGCAAAAGATGAAATTCTTTATTCTAACAAACCGCATATCGGTACGGACTATCTTATAACAGTAGTGGCCAATATGCGACGTAGGATTATTGAACTCGGAGGAGAGATACATTTCAACCATTTTATGGAAGATATATTAATTGAAGACATGACCGTAAAAGGGCTTGTTGTGAAAAGTGATGAAGCAAAAGAAATTTCGGTTAATCAGCTTGTTTTAGCCATTGGACACAGCGCTAGAGATACATTCACGATGCTATCAGAAAAACCGATTGAGATGGAACCTAAGGCGTTTGCCATAGGGCTTAGAATAGAACACCCACAAGTTATGATTAATGAAAGTCAGTACGGTAAAGATAGGGATAGGTCTTTTTTACCGGCTGCTGATTATAAACTTACATATCGAACCCATAAAGGTAGAGGCGTCTATAGTTTTTGCATGTGTCCAGGTGGTTATGTGGTTAATAGTAGTTCTGAATCAGGCCACGCAGTATGTAATGGTATGAGTTACTTTGCGAGGGACGCAGTTAACGCCAATGCGGCATTACTTGTGAATGTAGGCATAGAAGATTTTGGTGCTACCCATGTATTAGCTGGTATGGAATTCCAGAGAAAGTGGGAAAAGAAAGCTTATGAACTAGGAAAGTCTAATTTCAGTTTGCCAGTTCAGACGCTTAAAGACTTTAAACTGGGTAAGGTCACAAAGCACTTAGGCTCAGTTAAACCCAGTGTACAAGGTAAAAGTGAATTTGCTGATCTAAACGAGTGTCTGCCTGAATTTGTCAGTGAAGCGATTAAAGAGGCATTGCCAGAATTTGATACAAAAATAAAAGGTTTTGATAGAAATGACGCTATACTGATTGGGGTAGAAACAAGGTCTTCTTCGCCAGTTAGAATCGTTAGAAATGAAGAGATGATAAGCAATATTGCAGGTGTTTATCCTTGTGGTGAAGGTGCAGGTTACGCTGGAGGTATCATGTCCGCAGCTATTGACGGCATTAAAGTCGCAGAGATGATTATCCAATCTTTTCAGAATAATAAATAAGTATTATAATGATGATGGGCAGATACATAATATAGTCAGGTTAGCCCTATGATTTATTATGATTTTATATGTAGTTCATACATAAAATCAGCCTTAATGTTACTTAGGATTTACTTTAGGGTTATTTGGGGTTATTAGATGGAACAAATTATGAATGCTATCGTCTAAGATGTAAAGGTAAAAAAGGAGGTAACATGAACATGAAAAAAGTTTGTAAAAAGGGGTTAAAAAGAGTTGGTCT